>DASQDA010000207.1:0-2805 GCA_035634435.1 Polyangiaceae bacterium | reverse complement strand
GTTCGCGAAGTCGAGCTCGAACTTGTGACGGCAACCGCCGAGTGCCGTGCTCCAGGTAGCCGCACGCGCTTGCCGCATCGCGCCCAGCTTCGCGGAGTACAGGCGATGAAGGAAGAGCCCAGCCGTGAGGAACAGGATCAGCATGGTGCACACGATGATCGCTTCTACGAAGACGGCACCACGCTGGCGGCGGGGCCGCGCAGATGGCGGGCGCGAATTCCGGTTCATGCTCTCTCTCCGCTGCCGGTAGCTAGCCAGCGGGTGCATCTCAATGGATGGCTGCATTGCGCGCTCCGTGTTGTCGGATGAACTGCCGCAGCTCGTCGTCACGATTGCCGTCGCGGCTCATGTTCAGCGAGCCGAATAGGTCGCTCACCGTCTTGGCGTCTTGAGCGTCCATTCCCAGCATGTCCGCACCTTGGCCCACCAAGCCAGCAGGTGCCTCGACGATCACACTGATCACCTCGGCAGCCTTGTTCATGATCACGTTGACGATCTTGCTTAAGATCGGGACGTCGCTGAGATCGCGCCCGACCTTTTGAGTCATCCATGTGGAACCAGCAATGCTGGCAATACCTTGACTCAACGCAGCGCTGAGAACCTGTTTCGCCGAGGCTTCGAACAACGCTTCCATCGGGTGAACTCGGCGCAGTCGGGCGCGCCAGCGGATTTGCCACATTGCGTTGGTCGAGCAGCCCAACGTACCCCAGCCGCCTGACATGTCTTCCCAGCCCCCCTCGCACTCGAAATACATTTCCGCGTGAGCGCCGACAGGCTGGTTGGCGATACTCTCCACGTTGCCGGTGCGCCTCCAGTCAGCGACCTCTAGTCCCTGATCGTTGCGCGAGGAGTTGACCTCTTTGCTGACACCTCCGAAGCTGCGCATGAAGACGCTCCCGTTTGCAGCCCAGTCCCAAACTTCGGCTGGTTTGCCGCACTCCATCTCCGGTAACGCCTCCTCCGCGGCACATAACCCGCCGCCGAGCTCCTTGTTGACGTCGGTCTTCTTTCTGTTGGTGCAGTCGGTGATCCAGTCCTCTTTGGTGTGACTGGCGCCGCCCTCGGCCGGATACTTGGCCTCGGGCTCTTCGCCAGTGGCCTCTTCACTCTCCGCCTTGGGAGCGTCTTTGGCTGGCGGCTTGTTGAACTTTTGTTCGAACTCGGACTCGCAGTGCACCTTGAGCCCTTTGTCCAAAATTTTCCGAATGGAAAGCGGCGCGGTGCCCATGGGTGCGCAGAAGATGCCCGTCGCGTACTCCCCCATGACGCCCATCGCATTCCTCGCCAGGTCGCCGGGAAGCACGGCGAGGCTCGCCAGACGTTCGCTGACGCCCATCATCATCAGGGCTCGTTCGAACACCCCGAGCATATTGTTGGCGACGAACGCGCTCGCTTTGTTACACAGAAACGAATAGTCGCCGTCCTGCACCGGCAGGCTGACGGGCATGCCCATGCGCACGTCGACGTGGCTCTGCAATTCCGCTGCTCTTGCCAGCCGGGAGGGCGTGGCGCCCCCAGCGGGAGCTGCGTTCGCGGCGTTCCCGCTGCCGGAGCCCGGCGTGGAGGTGGCGTTGCTGCCGGAGCCAGCGGAGTCATTCGCGGCGCCCGATGTGCCGCCACGCGAGCCTCCGCGTGTCGCGGAGCCCCCGCAAGGGTCGGCCGTCGGCTTGCCGCCCGAACCGGCTGCGGGTTTCCCGCCGCCCGCGCTGCCCGCCGGTTTGCCACCGCTCGCCGCGCCGCCTGCCGGGGTTCCTCCGCTGCTGCCGGCGCCCGGCTTGTCCGCCTTGCTGCCCGCGAGACAGTTCACCGCGTTGTTGATGCCCTCGATGTTGACGTTCGGCAACAGGGAGGCACTGGCCGCAAAGGGCGTCACTCCTGGGTAGCCGAGCGCGGTATTGGCGGTCGCGCCCGCGGTGCTGACGACGGGAACCGCAGACGCCACGGCCATCTCGACGACATTGATGCCCGACAGGATGCGCACCACCGTGTCAGCCACGCGCGGGTCGAGCTGCAGCATGCGGATCTCCAGGTTCGTCAGGGTGACGGCTGCTGGGCAGCCGACACCCACGAAACACAAGAGCGCCGAGACGGCGATGCCCATTGCAATGGCAATCATTACGACGCGCCAGATCACCAGCACGGCCAACACCATCGACATGATGATGTTGATGCTGACGATGACGTTCATGCCGCGCGCGTTCCACACGGCGTTTTCGAAGGCCGCGGCGTCCGCCGCGTCTTGCACGCTCTCGCGCCAGATGATGGCGTCGCCGACACTGGCGAGATGCCACAGGGCACCGACCAGCAACGAGCCAAACACGATGCCCACCACGAGCACAGCGCCGCGCGTGTCGCGCAGCAGGTTGCTCGTGGAGGGCGACGCTGGAGCTGGAGCGGAGGTGTGGGACGACATGGCTAGTACGTGTAGGAGGCGCCTTGATACGGATAGGTGACTTTTGCGCTCAGCGTACGGCTCGACCCAGCGCACACGAGGTTCACCCACGCGGCAAAGCACTCGAACTGAGCGCTGACGGTGACCGTCAGTGGTGAATGAGGTCCGAGCTCGTGCTCGCCCTCGGTCAGCACTTCTGCGGGTCCTTTGGCTCCCGTGGCTACGCCCAGCACGCTGCGGAGCTTGGCGCCCAGAGAGGGGCGGTTCGTTGCGCGAATACCGGCTTTGCCGGCTGCCCCTTCGACGGTCACCACGGGCCTCTTCTGAAAGTGAGCGTTGGTGGCCAGGATCAGCGCGGCAGCCAGCTCGATGTCCGTCTGGCGTTCGCCCGTGTACTCGTGGAGCTGGGCCTT
>DASQDA010000206.1:0-4854 GCA_035634435.1 Polyangiaceae bacterium | reverse complement strand
GCGGCCGCGGTGGGCAGAACCAGGGTGCATCCCTGGGCTCGTGTGGGGCGCGCCCGGGCACGAGCGCGCCCCAGTCGAGACCTTCCGCATCGGAGAGCGAGCGCTCCTCGAGCAGCGCCTCGGCGTCGCCCGCCCGCGCGTACACCAGGTGTTGGTACGTCGCTCCGCCTGGTAGCCCCACACCGACTCGCGGTCCCGAAAGCAGCAGCGTGCCGGCTTCGCCGGACGCGCGCTGCCCCCCGGTCGTGTAGAGCTCACCGGGCCGCGAACCACGCGCGGCGGTGCGGCTTGCCGGTCGATAGAACGTGCGCTGGTCCTCACCGATGAGCGCGATGACGTGCAGGGTGCGCAGCCAACGCGTGGCGGTGCGTGGGTCGCGGGCAAGCTCCAAGTAACGCCGCGAAAGCCTGCGAACGGCATTCATGTTGCGCCAGTAGGGTCGAACGATCTCGTAGGGCGTGCCGACGAACCGCACGAGCTCCACCCCCGACACCTCGCTCTCGAGCGCAAGCACCGCCGCCGGAGCGAAGAGCCAGCTGCCGAATCCGCCTTGGACGACGCGTTCGAGCAGCGGCCGATCGCTGCCGGCTCGAGCCCTGAGCTCGTTTAACGTGCGCGTCCCATCGATGTGCGCGAGCACGCGCAGGACTGCGTTGACGTCGAGCTCCGGCAAGCGCACGCTGCCTCCGAGCGCGGCGGAGCGAAGCTCGACGCCTCCGCTGGTGGGCGTGAACGAAAGATCGGAAGGAACGCGCAGCACATCCCCAGGCTCGAGGTCGAAGCGCGCTCGGCTTTCAGCGAACAGGTAGTCATCGGCGCGCTCGGGCTGCTGATCGAGCCAGCGCGCGTAGGGCTCGACCCCAGCTGGCTCGTCGAGCAGTCTTTGCGCCTCCTGCCACGGGTCTCGCATCGAATGCTCCCGTGTCAGCTCAGGACGTCGGCGAGCCCTGCCTCGTCGTTCGCCACGCACCCGAGCTCAGGCATGTAGGCTCCCGGTTCAGCATCCCAGCGATCGTCCATGAAGCGCGCGACGATCTCGCTGAAGCGATCGTGAATCAGCGTCGAGTCCGGATTCAAACACCGCACGACGGTCAAGCCGGAGGGAGGTGTCAACAGCGTGCGGATGCGCAGGTCCGGTCGATAGACGCGGAGAGCACGGACCACCTTCCAGGTATCACCCACCCAGAACTTCGTCGCTCGTTGTCGCGCCGCGCTGCGCGCCAGCAACGGGACGCAATCGTGCAGCACCAGTGTGGCAGAAGCATGCGACCACGCTTCCAGGTTGGCGAAGTCGCGCAGCGCAGCTTCGAAACGGTGCAAGCCGTCGATGAAGCCGAGGTCCACCCGCGCTGCTCCGAGCAAGCTCTGACGCGAGTGCTGGGCGAAGAAAGCATCGCTGGTCAGACGGAAGAGCCGGGTGGCAGGCGTGAGCGCATGCTGCAGTGGAACCTCTTCCGGGTCGATGCCGATCGCCACGCGCGCGCGCCGCGCCAGCGCGAGCGTGGCGCCTGTGTCCACGCCTATCTCGACATACGTCGCTGGATCGAGCCGCTCGTGCATGCGAGCCAGCACGTCGCGATAGTGCGGTCCGGGCATGAGCAAGGTTGCCAACAGCCCTTGAGCGCCCGGGTAGTCCGGATAGCGCGTCGTTACCTCCAGCAACAGCGGTAGAGCCTGCGCGCGCTGTCCGCGACGTACCAACATCTGCGCTTTCACCACCAGTGCGGAGAGGTGATTTGGCTTGCGAACGAGCAGATCGTCCACGATGGCGAGGGCGTGGTCGCCATCGCCTGCAACGAACGTCGCGACGGCGCGGCACAACGTCACCGCTGGTGCGTCAGCGTCGCCCAAAGCGTCGCAGATGGCGAGCGCGTGATCCCACGCGCCTATCTCCAGGCACTGCCTGGCAAGAAAGGTCACGTCGTCGCTGCTGGCGCCCGCAAACGCCGCTCGGATGCTGTCGGCCGGGGCTACGTAGGAATCAGGCTGCAGCTTCACGGGACTTTAATTGAACGCCTCGTTTTCGCGGAGCGCAAACGGCGCGACTGCCGCTTCGAAGTGCTCGCCGCGCTCGGTCACCATCTCATAGCTGCCGCGCATCGAGCCGAAGGGTGTCTTCAGCGGGCAGCCGGAGGTGTACTCGAAGCTCTCCCCGGTCTTCAGCGAGGGCTGTTTGCCGACCACACCGGGGCCGCGCACCTCCTCGACGTGGCCCGTGGCATCCGTAATGATCCAGTGACGGTTGACGAGTTGCACGGTGTCGGCCCCCGTGTTCTCGATGCGAATCGTATAAAGAAAGAACCACTCTCGCTTCTGCGGATCGGAATGGCTGGCGGAAAAGCGGGCGTTGACGTGCACGCGGACGCCGCGTGTGGTGGCTTGCGAGCTGGACACGCGCGTACTGTACCAGTCGCCGCAAGGCCGGGGGCGACGCTGCGCGAGGTGCTTTCGAGCGGCGGGCCTACCGGGCCGCCGCTCGGATGGGTGAGAAGCCCCAACGACGAGCTGTCGAGCGGGCCACCCGAGCCCTTCGTGTTTCCCCTTCGCTGATGCGCAGGGGAGCCGCTTGGACTATGTTCAGCTCCCGCTACAGCGCTGGCCAGTCGGCCGGCTCGTTGCCGCCTGCGGTCAGCTGTGCCCGTTTCGCGCTGCTTGACACCTTTGCCGACCTATACGACCGAGGACTCCCCATCGTGGCCGCCTGCTACTTCGACGTCGACGGCACCCTCGTTGCCACCAACCTGGTTCAGCCGACCCTTTTCTATCTCGTCAATCAAGGAACGCCGCTGCAGAGCGCCGTGCGCGTGGGCAAGGCCCTGCTCGGTGCGCCCCGCATGGCAGTCGCCGAGCTGATGGATCGGCGTACCTTCAACGAGCTGCTCTTCAGCGCTTACGCCGGCATGAGCGAGGATCGCCTGGAGCTCCTCGGTGAAGAGGCGTTCGAAAAGGTGCTGCGGCCCGCCTTGTTTCGCTCGGCCCAGGGGCTCGTGGAGAAGAGCTTGGCCGCCGGTCACGAGGTGGTGTTCGTCTCCGGGGCCTTGGAGTGCATCATCCGCCACCTGGCGCGCCACCTGGGTGCCACCACCGTCATCGCCAACCGCCTGGAGATGAAGAACGGCATTGCAACGGGCAAGCTGTTGCGGCCGGTGGTAGCTGGACCAGAGAAGGCGCGCATCGTGCGGGAGCACGCCCGTGCAAACGGTCACGATCTGGAGGAGTGCTTCGCCTTCAGCGACAGTTACTCCGATGTTCCGATGCTCAGCGTGGTCGGACATCCGGCCGCCGTGAACCCCGACAAGCGCCTCGCGCTCTTGGCCAAAGCCTACAGCTGGCCGAGCTTCGACCTGACCCAACCAGTCCGATGAATCACCCCAGTATCGTCACCCTCGAGCGCGACAGCGCTCCGCGCGTCCTGTTCTCCGGCGACAAGCTCATCGAGGTGGATTTGCCGGCGGGCACCCGCTGCATCTATCCGAAGCCGCCGCTCGCGGGTATTCGCGATGTGGACGCCGCCATTCGCTACGCGCTCAATCATCCCCTGGGGTCAGACCCGCTGTACGCGAAGCTGCGGCCAGGCATGAAGGTGACGATCGCGATCGACGACATCTCGGTGCCGCTGCCGCCGATGCGCCGCCCGGACGTGCGTGAGCGCGTGCTCACCATCGTGCTGCAGCTCTTGGCCGACCACGGCATTGACGACATCGAGCTCATCATCGCAACCGGAATCCACCGGCGCATGAAGGCTCATGAGGTGCGTCACATGGTGGGCGATCGAATCTTCGACGCTTACTGGCCGGAGCGGCTCTACAACCACGACGCCGAAGACAAGAAGAACATGGTGTTGGTCGGCCACACCGACCACGGTGAGCCGCTAGAGCTCAACCGGCGAGCAGCCGAGAGCGATCTGCTGATTTACGCGAACCTGAACTTCGTCGCCATGAACGGCGGTCACAAGTCGGTGGCGGTGGGGCTCTGCAGCTACCGCAGCCTGCGCCCGCACCACAACCCGCGCACGATCCGCGGCTCCGACAGCTACATGGATCCAAAAGCGTCGCTCCTGGCGCGCGACATCGAGCTGATGGGGCGTGTGGCGCACCGCCATCTCAATATTTTCACCATCGAGACCACGGTCAACAACCGCATGTTCGACCGCAACCTCGACTTCCTGACGCGCAACGAGGACGAGCTAAGCGGCAAGGAGAAGCTCCTCTTGAAGGCGCTGGTGGCTTCCACAGCGCGCTTACCGCAAGCAGCGCGTCAAGCCATTTTCGACCGGTTTCCTGCGCCGTACGACGTCACCGGGGTGTTCGCCGGCTCGGCCGACGCCGTGCACGAAAAGACCATCCAGAAGTGCTTCGATCAATACCTGGTCCCCGTCGAGGGCCAGTCTGACGTGCTGGTGTTCGGAATGCCTTACATCAGCCCCTACAACGTGCATGCGTTCCTGAACCCGCTTCTCGTGCAGGTCTTGGCGCAGGGGTACCTCTTCAACATGTACCGCGGTGCCCCGCTGGTGAAGAAGGGCGGCACCTTGATCGTGACGCATCCCTGCACGGACAAGTTCGACCACGAGCAGCACGCGCCCTACGTCGACTTCGTTCATCGCATCCTGCCCGAGACGCGGGACGCGGTGGAGCTCCAGACGCGCTACGAGGAAAAGTTCGCCGCGGACCCCGCCTACCTGCAGATGTTCCGGGACGGTCACGCCTACCATCCTGCGCATCCGTTTTTCATGTGGTACTGGGGCGAAAACGGGCGCCAGCACGTGGGCCGGGTGATCGTCGTCGGCGCTGACAACGAGTACATCCCCAAGCTGATGGGCTGGGAGACTCCGCCGAACAGGGAAGATGCGCT
>DASQDA010000205.1:0-8622 GCA_035634435.1 Polyangiaceae bacterium | reverse complement strand
GATCGCGCTGAACGTCGAGCTCGCGCTCGAGGACGGCGCCGGGCGCGATGCCGTTGTCGCCGCCATGCAGGGTCACGTGCTTGCCTGGGGCGAGCTCGTCGGCGTCTATGCGCGCGAATGAACGTCGGCAGGTCGCGAGCACCATGCTTCGAGCTGAACGCCCTCCACACCCGTCGCGCCCTCCGTACCCCGCTGCTTGCCTGGCGCTCTGGCTCGCGGCTTGTGCCGGGGTCGACCCGGGCGCTTCGGGCCGCGGCGGCGGCGGCGGGATGAGCGGTCAAGCTCCGTCTGTGCGTCCTGGCGCGGGCAACCCTGGCGGCGCTGCGGGTGCTGGTGCCGGGAGCTCGGGTGTCGCCAGCGGCGCCGCTGCGGGCGCAGGGGGGTCGGGCGCTTCCGCGCCAGGCAGCGGAGGAGCGCCGAGCACGGCGGGAAGCCTGTCGCGCCGGGTCGTGATCGAGGGGCTGCAAAACCCTTGGGAGATCAGCTGGGGCCCGGATCAGCGCTTATGGGTCACCGAGCGCAGCGGAAAGCGCGTCGTCCGCGTCAACGTGACCGATGGCTCGCGGGTGGAGGCTCTCTCCATCGCGGAGGCGCACCAGAGCAGTGCACAAGACGGTGTGCTCGGCATGGCGCTTCACCCAGAGCTGCTGCAGGGTCGCGGCGCGGACTTCGTCTACGTCGCGTACACCTATCAACACTCGAGTGCCGGCGAGACCCTGCGGCGTGCCAAGATCCGCCGCTACACCTACGACCCAGCGTCTCAGAAGCTGGGCGCGGCACAGGACGTCCTCGTCGGCTTGCCCGCAAGCGCCGACCACAACTCCGGACGGCTGGTATTGGGACCGGACGCCAAGCTCTACTACAGCGTCGGCGATCAAGGCAGCAACCAGTTCGAGCTGAAGTGCCAACCTATTCGCGCCCAGGACCTGCCGAGCAGCGCCGAGGTCGCCGCCAAAGACTTTTCCAAGTACGCCGGCAAAATTCTGCGGCTCGGCCTGGACGGAGCCGTACCCGAAGACAACCCGCTGCTCGCGGGAGCCAGGAGCCACGTCTTCTCCTTCGGTCATCGCAATGCTCAAGGGTTGGCCTTCGGCCCCGACGGTCAGCTCTACGCCAGCGAGCAGGGGCCGAAGAGCGACGACGAGCTCAACGCGATCAGCGCGGGCAAGAATTACGGCTGGCCTCACGTTGCGGGCTACAGGGACGATCGAGGCTACGTGTTCGGCAACTGGTCGGCGGCGAGCTCGAAGCCCTGCAACGAGCTCGGTTTCAGCGACTACACCATCCCGCACGAGGTGCCGCAGCAAACCGAGAGCAGCTGGGCGGGCGACTTCGTGCCCCCGCTGAAAACGTTTTACACCGTCGCCGGCGACCATGATTTTCAGGATCCGGCTTGCTCGGGCAGTGACTTCATCTGCTGGCCTACCATCGCGCCGTCGTCGCTCGCCGTTTACCTGGGCGGCGCCAATGGGGTGCCCGGCTGGGTGCCGTCGTTGCTGGTGCCGAGCTTGAAAGAAGGCAGCGTGTTCCGCGTTCCGCTTGGCAATGGGCAAAAGCTCGGAGAAGCGTCAGCCGAGCTCAAGACCACCAATCGCTATCGCGACGTTGCGGTGCACCCGGATCAACGAACCTTCTACGTGGCCACCGACAATCAAGGCCTGACAGCCGCACCCGGCGGCGGAGCCACCTCGGAGCTGGAGGATCCAGGTGCCATTTTGGAGTTCAAGGCCCGTTAGCCACCAGTGGCGGCGCGAACGTGAGTCGCTCGGCGAGCAGAGCGTCCATGCGCCCAAAGGCCGATGACGGTGGCTGCGCACTGCCGCAACGAGCTAGAGCGGGTCCGTGAGGCCGCCCTGCATGTCACGCGGCGGGCGGCGCTGGATGGTCGAACACCTGCCGCAGGTAAGCGATGAACGCCGCGTCCGAGCACATCGTTTTGCCTTGAGAGTCGGAGAGCTTGGCTACGGGTTGCCCGTTGCACGACGTGAGCTTCATCACCAGGTTGAGGGCGCCGAGCGGTGTGTCGTTGGTGAGGTTGGTGCCGATGCCGAAGCTGGTAGCGACCCGTTGACGGAAGTGCCGATAAAGCTCGATCGCGCGCGGAAGATCAAGGCTGTCGGAGAAGACCAGGCGCTTGGTGCTGGGGTCGATACGCAGCTTGCCATAGTGAGCGATGGCCTTCTCACCCCAGACGATCGGGTCGCCGGAATCGTGGCGCAGACCGTCGAAGAGCTTGGCGAAGTAGAGGTCGAAGTCCTTCAGGAAAGCGTCCATGCCGATGACGTCGGTGAGCGCCACACCCAGGTCGCCCCGATACTCTTGCACCCAGCCTTCGAGGGCCGCCTTCTGAAAGTCGCGCAGCCGGAAGCCAAATGCCTGGTAAGCCTGCAGGTACTCGTGCGCCATGGTGCCAATCGGCGTCAGCCCGAGCTGCTTTGCCAGGTAAACATTGGACGTGCCGCCGAAGTGAGTCGCGGCCTGGCTGGCCAACGTGCGCACCACGTGGTCTTGCCAGGCACCCGAGAAGCGGCGGCGCAAACCAAAATCGAAGAAGGTAAAGGGACGCTCGCTGCCGTGGCCGAGCTCGCCGCTGCGTGCCTCGAGCAAGCGGAGCTTCTCATCCAGCCGGCTCGCTGCCACGTGCAGGGCCTCGGGGCTCAGCGCGAGGCGCCGGAAGTAGAGCTCGTTGATGATGTAGAGCACGAAGATTTCGAAGCCCATGACGTGCACGAGCGGTCCGCGCGCCACCACGTGCAGCGTCTCCCCTTCGCTGCGCACCTCGACGAAACGCCGCTGAAAGCGGAACAACGCCAGAAAATCGACGAAGTCGCTCTGGATGAAGCGCAAGCTGCGCAGGTAGTCGAGCTCGTCCGCGGCGAAGCTCAGCGTGCACAGTCGATCGAGCTCCCTCTCCACGCCCGCCTTCAGCTCGGACAAGGGAAAAGCGGGCCTGTTGCGGCACACGAAGGTGTACTCGGCCATGGCTGCGGGGTGGCTGTGCAGCAGCGCCTGCCACATCGTGAGCTTGTAGAGGTCGTTCTCGAGCAGGCTGCGCACGACGGGGGCTTGGTGATCGAGGCTCATGCGTCGCTCCTATGCCGGGCGCGCGTTGTCGAGCAAGGCGCGTTCCACGTCCGCTGCTCGCGCCACGCGCAGGCCGCGCTCGACCATTGCAGCAACGAAGTCCGCATAGGGCGCCTCGAAACCCGCGACGGGGCTCATGCAGTCGGTCACCAGCACCAGCCTGGAAAGCTCCGAGGGCTGCAGGTGCGCCACCAGGTGCTCGGTGGTTGCCTTGACGCAGTGGCTGCCCGCCTCGCCGGCGATGAAGACGCACTCGGCGTCCCGCAGCTCGTCCACGAAGCCCGTGTTCGTCAGCGTGGACGCGTCGTCGGCGTCCGGCACTTCGGCCTCGATGGCGCTGTAGTGCTCGGTCCACGGGTTAGTGCCCTTGACCAGCTTCTTCACGCTGCAGAGCGTGCGCTCCTCCCAGGCGTTGTAGGCCGCGCGCAGGTCGGCGTGCACGTTGTGACCCCAGCTGCCGATCTCACAGTGCACAGGCCACACCATGTGGCGATAGCGTCCCTTGGCCTCCAGGGCCTCGAGATAAGCCAGAGCCCTGTCGCGCGCACCGACGAGTCGCGGAACGAAGGTGCCGGCGCGCACGTCGGCCGACGCTATCTGCGTGAACGCGGGCACCGGCTGGCCAGCGCCCGTCTGCCAGAAGGTGGGGTGCGCGATGTCGACGCGTTGATGGGAGTCGAGCGTGACCGTGATGGCGTTGAGCCCGGCGCCGGCGCGCTCGATGATGCCGGCGAGCCGCAGCATGTCGGCGTGCGCTCCGGGCACCGGCAGTGCTGGCGCGCTCCGGCCTGCACGGCGTGGTAGCTCGGGGCGATACGCTTCGGGCAGATCGCAGAAGTCATTCTGCGGGTCGATGATCACCAGGTGGAACTTCCGTTTGGTCATGTCGCGCGCTCCAGCAGCAGTGCTCGCCCGGACGCGAGCAGAATCACAAATTAACCGACTTAGTTACATTGCGCAGTATCGGCGCAAGCTTTCGCTCACCGATCGCGCGTTGAACCGCGCGCCGCCCTCTGGGAAGTGAACGTTAGGCGGAAACACCGGCCAGAAGCTGCAACGTCCAAGCGGTGCGCCGCTCGATCCAGGACTCTTGGGTGTTGTCCGCGGCAAACCGCCGCGCGCTCTCGGCCATGGGGATCAGCTCGTGGCGGTGGCCTGCGAAGTGCGCGATGCGAGCCGCCATGCGCGAGACCGAAGGCCACTCGACCAGATCGACGGCGCCGCTGCGCGCGAGATCTCGATAGTAGTAGGTGTCGAAGGCAAGGATGGGAGTTGCGCAGGCCATGGCGTCTAGCGCGCTGCGCGGCGTGTCCTCGTTCAAGGGCGCCGCGAGCAACAGCTCCGAGGCATAAAGCTTTGCAAAAAGCTGCGGACCGAAGGGAACCGAGCCGTGAAAGAACACCTTGGCGCCGAGCCCGAGCTCCTCGCTCAGCTCCCGCAGCCGCTGCTCGTCCGCGCCTGCGCCGAAAACGGAAAAGCGCAGGTTGACGACCCCGAGCTGCTCCGCCTCGTGGATGGCCTGCAGACAGCGATCGAGGCCCTTGTAGGGCGTGAGGCGGCCGAAATAGACAAGCTCCAGCGCTTGCTCCGGGTCCCTGAGCCGGGCGAGCTTGGCGTCGAGCTGTTCGCGCGGTATCAGGTGTTCCTTCGAGAAAGCAGAGTCCAGGAAGTCCTTCACGTTCGCGCGACCCGCGCCGAAATGACGCGCGTACTGTTGCCCCTTGAGGAGCACCAGGGAGCACTTGCGGGCCGCCACATGCAGCTGCAGCTTGCGGATGGGATCGTACAGGTGACGCGCCAGCAAGTACGATTTCAAGGTCCACGTGCCGGTGGTGTAGTTCATGCGCGCTTCGTTGCGCAGATCGATATCGGACACGCAGACCGTCGGCTTGTCACACCAGAACGCGAGCAACAGCGCCGCAAACTCGGTTGGTCGGGAAAGGTCGTGGGTGGTGCTGGCATGCACGACCGTGGCGTTCTGCACGTCCTCGTACAGCGCGCGCAGCAGGCGCGGGTAGCCGGCGACGAAAGCCAGCGTGGAGGCGGAGGTCTCGTAGAGGGGATGATAGACAATGCGCTCGGCCTGCTCGTCGATCTCCGCCAAGCTGGCCCCGCTCGCCGCGTAAAACTCCGCGCTCATCTCCGGGCCCGTGACCGTGATGCGTGACACGAGCGAGCTCAGCGCGGTGAGCAGCTGACGGAGGTGCTCGGCAAAGGCGCCTTCGACGGCGAAGTGTCCTGGCCTCGTCCGGTAGAACTGCACCGACAAGACCATGAGGTAATTGCCGGCCGCTGGTTCGCGCCTCGGCTCCGTCGCCAAGGAATCCGCTATTTCGCGGCTAGTTGCCATCTTGATGCACCATGCGCTCCACGAAGTGACGTACTACAATAGACGTCTCCTCCGTGTCGTCCACCACAGATCCGCAAGGCAACGAGCTCGACCCCCAAGGCGCTTCACGCTCGCTGGAGGTCACGGGGTTGGGTGTCGTCGTAATTGGACGCAACGAGGGCGAGCGGTTGCGACGTTGCTTGCTTTCGCTCACGGCCATGCAAGGGGCCATCGCTTACGTCGACTCGGGGTCGACGGACGGTAGTGTCGAGCTGGCCGCGGGTCTTGGCGCACAGGTCGTCGAGCTGGACATGGCGTTGCCCTTCACGGCCGCGCGAGCGCGCAATGCGGGCTTCGAGGCGCTGCTGAAGGCGCTGCCGGAGCTCCGGTACGTGCAGTTCGTCGACGGTGATTGCGAGGTGGTTGCTGGGTGGCTTGAGGCCGCCGTTGCCGCCCTGGACAGCGCGCCCGACGTGGCGGTGGTGTGTGGCCGACGTCGCGAACGGTTTCCCGATCGTTCGGTCTACACTCAGCTCTGCGACCTGGAGTGGGACACGCCGGTGGGTGAGGCGGAGGCGTGCGGTGGCGACGCGCTCATGCGTGTGGACGCTTTTCAGCGGGCCAAGGGTTACAACCCTCAGTTGGTCGCCGGCGAAGAGCCGGAGCTCTGCGTGCGTCTGCGCGGTCTTGGTTACCGCGTGCTGCGCCTCCCGCACGAGATGACGCTGCACGATGCCGATATGCAACGGTTCTCGCAATGGTGGAAGCGTACCGTTCGCTCGGGTCACGCGTTCGCCGAGCTGGCCGCCATGCACGGCGAAGGCTTGAGCGGTCCCGGCGTGCGCTCGACCCTGGGTAACCTTGCCTACGGCGTGGCCTTGCCGCTCGCTCTCGGTGTGGCGACCCGGCTCACGCCGCTCGCTGTTGGCGGGTGGCTCGCCTATCCCGCCCTCTACACGCGCGTGGTGCGCGGTCAGCTCCAGCGCGGCCGCAGCCCGCGGGAAGCCAACCTATACGCCGCTGCTTGCACCGTCGGCAAGCTGCCGGAGGCACTCGGGGCGCTGCGCTTCTTGTACGGCGCGGCCACCGGTCACCGCTCGGGCATCATGGAATACAAGGGTGTTGCTGCCCGCTGACGCGGGCGTGGGTCACGGGCGCTTGAGCCTGGCCTCCGCGAACCAGTGCTCGGCGGGTCGATGGGTCACCTCGCCCAGGCCCCAGCGGAAAGCGGTGAGCTCGAGCCCCGCGCTGGCGAGCAACGCGGGCAGCTGCTTCGTCAACAGGTAGCGCTGGGCAATCTGGATCGCGTGCGGAGCGCCGCCGGACCGGGGCACGTACAGATAAGTAGCGAACAGGCGCTGTGCGCTCCGCAACCAGCGGCTCTTCTCGAAGACGTCCCAGGTTTTCCCGCGCCAGACCAAGCTGACGACAGGGGTCAAGTGCTCCGCGTCCAGATCCGCGGACCGGCTCTCGGCATGGAACGCATCGGCCGCATAGGCATCGAACGCCACTCGACCATCGGGCGCGAGATGACGTCGTGCGTGGCGCAGGCAACCCAGGAGCTTGGCGGCGCTGGTCAAGCAGTAAAGCCCGCTGTGGGGGATCACGATGCGATCGAAGCGCTCGCGAAACGAGAACCGGCTCATGTCGCCCTTCACCACACGCACGCGCGCTGCCCAGCTGCCCGGGCTCTCCCGCAGTGTACGGCGCGCCAGGCTGCAGAGCCGCGGATCCAGCTCGAGCCCCACCACGTGGCGCTTGCGACCGGCAAGCACGGGCAGCAGACGACCGTATCCGCAGCCTAGCTCGAGCACGCGTTCGGCTCCTGAGCACACGCGCGCATAGAGCTCGGCGTCACCTGCGTTGCCGCGGTGGGTCAGCGCGTAGAGCTCCGCTTCTGAGGGGGTCAGTGCCAGGCAGCGCAAGCTACTGGTTTGACGGGCCCGACGCGCAGCAAAATGCGTGCGGCCAGCCTGGCGTCGCGGCGGCAAAGTTGGGTAAGGTGTCTGCGTTTCGTCTTCGACCTTCCCGCGGCGAACCCCTGCCACGGGTACGTTGCTTGCACGCCTCTTTCCCATGGGTATTCGCCGCCTCGTCGCTCGCATGGCCGCTGCGCTTGGGCTTGTCGCTGCCGCCGGCCTGGCGTTCGACGTGGCGTCTTTCGCCCTCGCTCGCCGTGGAGTCGGCGGCCCGCGTTTGAAGACGCGTAGCGTGGAGCTGGCGGGCGCTCGCGGTCTGGTGCTGGAGGCCGGCGACGGGCCCTGCGTGCTCATCCTGGCGAGCATGCTCGTGCGAGCCCGCTCGTACTTGCCGCTGCTTCGTCAACTGTCGGCCTCGCACCGGGTGCTGGTGGTCGAGCTGCCGGGCTCGGGCCGCGGGTCGCGGCTGCGGCGGCCCTGGTCGCTGCAGCAATACTCCAGCTGGACGGAGCGCCTGATGTCCGAGCTCGATCTGCGGGAGCTGACGCTCATCGGTCACTCCAGCAGTGGTGCCGTCGCGCTGATGCTCGCAGCACGGGTCGCGCCGGCCTCGCGTGTGTCGCTGCTCGTGCTCGTTGGTAGCGCCGGCGCGCGGATGCGGCGTGGCGTGATCCGCGTGATCGCCGCAAGGACCTGTGACGCCACCAAAGAGCTGGGTCTCGACGTGCGCGGTTGGTGGCACCTCGCGTGGAACATACTCTTTCATACACGCTCGTTCGTCGCACAAGTGCGGCTCGCGTCGCATGCCTGGCTGGTGGACGCTGCGCGTGCGGTGCGCGTGCCCACCCTGCTCGCCTGGGCCAAGTCTGACCGCACGATGCCGCTGTCCAGCGCACAGCGTCTGCAAGCGTGGATACCGCACGCGCGCTTGGTGGTGGGCCCGGGTAGTCACGACTGGCTCGTCACGCATCCACGGGCGTTCGTCGAGGAAGTGTTCGACGCTGGGCGGGTCGGCAAGCATGCCGGACTGTGCCGCTGCTCGAAGCTCGCCGGCACAGACTGACTCAGAACGCGGACGCTGCGGCTCCGTTACACACACGTCAGCGCCTGCCGGGGCGGGATTGCGGCGCTATTTCGCTCTGGAAACGCTGTTGCCTTCGTTGGCCTGCTCCGTGCAATCCCCTTCAGCGTCTGGGCGGCAGCGGCGCGGGGCGAGTGAGCAATGGCGATCCTGGTGGGAGCACGAGCTCGATTGGCGAGCGCACTGCAGCGCGTTTCGAGACGCGCGCT
>DASQDA010000204.1:0-2057 GCA_035634435.1 Polyangiaceae bacterium | reverse complement strand
TGCCGATGGTGGGGACGCTGACGGCTGCGGTAACCCGCAGCGCCAACTCGGCCGGTATGCCTTCCAGCACCATGGCGTAAACCCCGGCTTCCTCCAGCGCACGCGCGTCACGCAGCAGTCGTTCGGCGCCGCTCTCGTCTCGGCCTTGCACGCGAAAGCCACCCATGGCGTGGACCGATTGCGGCAAAAGACCCAGGTGACCCATGACAGGGATGCCGGCGCTCACGATCCGCCGCACGTGCTCGGCGTAGGGCTCGCCGCCTTCCAGCTTGACGGCCTCGAAGGCACCCTGCTTGAGCATCTGCCCCGCGTTTTCCAGGGCGGCGGTCGGCGACACCTGAAAGCTCATGAACGGCATATCGCCTACCAGATGCGCGCGGGACACGGCGCGCGCGACGGCTCGACCGTGATAACAGATTTCCTCGAGCGTAACCGGCAGCGTGTTGGCGTGTCCCTGTACCACCATTCCGAGCGAGTCACCGACCAATAGGATGTCGGCTCCGCCGTCGTCCAGCAGCCGCCCAAGGCTCGCGTCGTAGGCGGTCAGCATGGCGATTCTGGGCCCGCGCAGCTTTCGAGCGCGGATCTCGGGGACGGTGACTTTGGATTTCATGGCATGGCTCCACAAGGGCAGCTCGCGCTGGCCGACCCAGCCTACACGAGACGACAGCCGTCTGCCTCGATCTGGCAGCCGCTCGGGATAGGCCTTAAACTGCACGGATGACCGAACGGCTCGACCGCTTCGAGCAGCTGTTTCGCCGCTACGCGCGGCGAATTCGCCTGCTGCTCTTCGCGCGCGGGGTTCTGTCTGGTGCTGCGGTGGGCGCGCTGGTCGGTGCCGGCGTGGCCGCCGTTCTGTGGCGCAGCGGACAGGGCGCCGTGCGCCCGTTCGCCCTTGTTGCCGTCCTCGGCGGCGCGCTGATCGTCGCCGCGGTCGTCGCGCAGCGTCGCCGCTGGTCGGACACCCACGTCGCCTTGTTTCTCGACGCTCGGCTCGACACTGCCGAAGCGGTCACGAGCGCTCTCGCCGCGCCAACCGAGCAGGCGGAGCTCGCTCGAGCCCTCCAGGAGCGCGCTTGCCAGACGCTTGCTTCCGCGCAGCCGCGGCGGTTGCGCATTCGTTGGCTGCTGCCGCTGCACCTCGCGTTGCCCGTTGGCCTAGCGCTCGGTAGCTGGATCTCGGTGTTACCACTGCCCGCCCGCGCAAGCGCCCCAACCGCACCCGGGCGAGAGCTCGTCAAACACGAGAACCTCAGCGGCCTCGATCGTATCGAGGCACTCGAACGCGCTCCGGGCCTTTCAGAGGCGGACGCGCAGCGCTTGCGCCAGCTCTCGCGCCAGGCGCAGAAGCTGCGCGCGGATCTGGTGCGTGGCCTCGAGCGTCGTGAGGCTCAAGCACGCGCCGCCAAGCTGCGCGACGACATCGCGGCCGAGCAGCAGCGCTTCGGCGATAAGGCCGAGCGGCCCGGCGTCGATGCGGCAGTCAGCGCGCTCGGCGCGCAGCGTTTCACGCAGGCAGCCGCCAAGGCACTGGGCGAAGGCGACCTGGTTGCTTTCGATGCCGAGATGCAAGCGCTGGCCAATCAAGCCGAGTCGCGCGCGCGCGACGCCGCGCGCGCAGCGCTCGAGGAGGCGTTGCAGGGGGCGCGCGACCGCGGCAGCAAGAAGCTGGCGGCTTTGCTCGAACGACAAGCCAAGCTCTTTGCCGAACGCGAGGGCAACGCGGCGGCATTGCGCGAGCTGGCCGAGCACCTGAAGGACAAGCTCGGCGCGCAGGCCAGGCGCGACCTCGATGAGCTCGGAGCCAGCGGCAGCCTTGAAGCGCAACAGCGTCTCGCCAAGGCCGTGATCGAAGCGCTCAAGGGCTTGAGCGAGGCCGAGCGGCAGAAGCTAGCCGAAGCGCTCGGACGCCAACTGAGCAATGGTCAGGCAGGTAATCCGCTCACGGCCGAGCAGCTTGAAGAGCTTGCCAGCAAGCTCAGCACGGACGAGGGCCAGCGCGCGCTCGCCGAGCAGCTCAGAAAGCTTTCGCAAAGCTCGCCTGATGCCGAGCGCGA
>DASQDA010000203.1:0-5798 GCA_035634435.1 Polyangiaceae bacterium | reverse complement strand
GTAGCTGAACAGCAAGGTGGAGGCCACGGTGCTTCCCGTCTCTCCGCTGACGGGATTCTCGTAGAATGCGAACGCGGTGTCGGAACGCAAGACCGACGCTGCCATCACCGGCCGCAGCTGGAAGGGACGCGAATAGGGCGGTGGTTTCGCTGCCACGACAGCGCCGTCGGGAGCCGCCGGCAACGCGACGCCGCCGGACTGTGCGCTCGCCTCGGTGGTGAAACCGAGGCCTGCGGTAGCTAGAAGAAGCACGGGGTGAAGTAAGCAAGAACCGTGACGACGAGCGGCGTTATGGATCATGGATGGTCTAGTCAGTGCAGGGCCTGTTGCTCAGGTCCGCTGGCTTCGGGTTGTTTGGAGCGACGATCGAGGTGACGCATGAGCGCGATCACCAAAGGGCCCATCTTCGGATGCTCGGGCATGACCTGCACGCGCACCCCGTCGGCTTGCAGTACCGCCTGGCACGTCGGTCCCACCGCCGCGACGACGACGCGTTCGTTCAGAGCCGTAACCAGGGCTTGCCTGCGGTCCATCCGGTCCGCAATCGCGAACAGATGGCGGGACTGCACCTGGCAGGTGATGGCGAGCGCATCGATATCGCCTTTCAAGATCCGCTCCACGAGCTGCTCGAGGCCTTCGGTGCTCTCGGGCAATAACCAGCGGTACAGCCAGATCTCCTCGAGCTGCGCCTGGCGCGCGAGCAAGGTTTCCGCGAGCGTCTGGCTGCGTTCCCCGTAGTGCAGCATCACCACGCGTCGGCCTTTGAGCTCGACCCCAGCCAGCGCGTCGATGAGCTCGGCGGAGGTGAAAGGATCGCGCGCGGTCAACGTGGGCGGCACGCCGAAGCCGCGCAGGGCTGCCGTTGGCTTCGGACCTCGACACACCGTGGTCAAGCGGCGCAGCGCTTCCACCAGATCGGGCCTGCGCCCGATTTGCTCGGCCATCTCGAACAACAAGGACACGGCGACGCCGGTCATGAAGATCACCACATCGTGCTGATCACCCGCGAGCGCATCGATGACCTTTTGGGCTAGCTCGGGTGAGAGCTCGGACGACTCCCGAACAGCAGGCACGCACAGCGGCTCACCACCGTGCTTCTCGACCAGGCGCGCTAGCTCGCGGCTCATGCGCGACTCGAGCAGCGCGACTGTTGGACGGCCCGTGTCGGAGCTCACGTGGTCCTCGCGACAGCGCGGGCTCGGGTGCGGTTCATATCCCCCCTATCGCAATGTGCGTGCCAGCCGCGTCAGCGCACCCGCAAACACCGCAAACGCGAGGCACGAAACGGCCCCGAAATTCCCACGTTATGCGCGCGTGCGACAACTTCGTAGGCTTCGTGCTGGCAAGCGACGAAGCTGTCGGCTTGCTCGTCGCGCGCGGGCGGCAAGCTCCACCTGGAGCAGAGATTTGGCTGTTCGCTCGCGCCGAGCGCGGGAGCGAAGCGCGCTGCACGGGTTTTCGTCACGACAACGTCGTCGCTCATGTCCGGCTGAGTTCGCCAGCGCACCGGAACACGTTGCGGCGATGTAGCGGACGTTGAACAGCACCCTCGAGGGTGCTCGTCCGCGCGAACCGCCGAGGGCTGCTCGTGCGCGCCAGCGACGCAAAGCGCGTCAGCCGCGCAGGCGGCTGCAGTCGATACCGTACTTGCCGGCCTTGTAGCGCACGATCCGTTCGGTGGTGCCGAGCGCCCTCGCCGCGCGCGCAGCGTTGCCGCGCGTCCGCTGCAACGCTTCCTCGATCATCTGGCGTTCCAGGCGCGCAACTGCATCCGCCAGGTTCAGCTTTTCTGCGGGTTTATCCCGGACGGAGAGACGAATCGCCTCGGGCAGATGGTGTTCTTGAATGACGAAGCCGTCACACACGACCACGGCGCGCTCGATGACGTTCTCCAGCTCGCGAACGTTACCGGGCCACGCATACTGGGAGAACACGTCCAGCACACCGCTCGAGATGCGCGCGATCTTGCGGCGATGCTCGTCGGCGTACTTGCTCAAGAAGTACTCCGCCAGCGCCGCGATGTCCGCGCGCCGCTCGCGAACGGCCGGCAAGGTGATGGTGAATACGTTGAGGCGGTAGTAGAGGTCTTCACGGAACGCCCCGCTGGCCACGGCGCGCTCCATGTCCTTGTTGGTTGCAACCACGATGCGCACATTGGTGCGCAGGGTTTCGGTGCCGCCCAGCCGCTCGAACTCGCGGAACTGCAATACGCGCAGGAGCTTGGCCTGCGTCGCGGGGGAGAGCTCGCCGATCTCGTCGAGGAATAGCGTGCCTCCCTCGGCAAGCTCGAAGCGCCCCTTCTTCCGCGCGTGGGCGCCGGTGAAGGCGCCGCGCTCGTGGCCGAACAGCTCGGACTCGAACAAGGTTTCAGGCAATGCCGCGCAGTTTACCTTCACGAAGGCGTGGCGCGCTCGCGGTGAGTTGGCATGAATGGCGTGCGCAACCAACTCCTTGCCCGTTCCGGACTCCCCACGGATGAGCGCCGTTGCATTGGTGCCGGCAACCTGGCCTATTTGCTCGTAGACTTGGCGCATGGCGACGCTGCCGCCGATCATGTTGGCGTATTCGAAGGGTGTCGCCTGCGAGCGCTGCCGCCCTTGGAGCTCTGCGGGCGCCGGGGCGCCCGGTGCAACACGCTCGAGGTCTGCCGTGCGGAGGGCCTGCGACAGGAGCGACGCCACCACCTCGAGCACGGAGAGCCGCCCCGCGAACTCGCCCTCTTCAGCCTGACGAAAGTAGGCCGCAAGTGCCCCAGAGCGACGGCCGGCCATCGACACGGGCACCGTCACCAAGCTCCAGGTCCCCTCGCTCCACTCCACCGGGTCCGCGAGCTCCGAAAGCGCCATTGGCTCGTGACGCACGATGGGAACCACGATTGGCCGGCCGCTGTCGGCGACCCGGCCTGCTACCCCGCCGGCAAAACGCGGCCGAAGGTGCTCGTTGCCCATGCCGTGGGTGGCCTCGATCTCCAGTGCCCGCCGCTCCGGGTCGGCGACATACAGGACCGAGCGTTGCGCGCCCAATCTGCGGTCGAGCACCTGCATGGCGCGTTCGATGCCAGCTCGGACTGCGCCACCCACCGTGAGCTCGCGCCCGACCTCCGCCAGCGCGAGCAGATGCTCCGGTACGGAGGCCGACGGGGCTTCGCGCAGAGCGCGCAATGCTGGCACGTCGACAAGCTTCGGAACTCTCATCAAGCAGGGGCGACAGTGACCCCTCCCAGCTTGCAGCAAGGTTTCGAGCACGTGACGCGAGCGATCGCTTGCGCACAGCGGAAACCCTGCGGAAACCGCCAGAGGCACCCCCGCTAGGCGCGACACCCACCGTCAGCGGGACAGTGCCGGTGCATGGCTGCTGGTGAACCGGCCGACGAGTCGCTCGCGCTGGCGCAAGAGCGCCGCGTCGGCGAGCATGCGCCCTGCCCAGCGGTAAACGTTGAAGTGGGACACCAAGGCCCGCATCGATCGCATGCGCTCGGCTTGTTCTTCGGCCGGCATGCGCAAGGCCGTGACCATGGCGTCACTCGCCTGCCGCAGGTCATAGGGGTTCACAATGAGCGCCTCCGTCAGCTCCCGCGCCGCACCGGTGAACTGGCTCAGGACGAGCACACCGCGTTCGTCGTCGCGGGCCGCCACGAACTCCTTGGCCACGAGGTTCATACCATCGTGCAAGCTGCTCACGTAGCAGACGTCGGCCGCACGCAAGTAGCGGAACACGCTCGGCGGCTCGTGATGCGCACGGAGCAGCACGATCGGACGATAGTCACCCTCGCCCCACTTGGCGTTGATGGAGGCCGTGAGCGCCTCGATCCTGTCGTTCAGCTCGCGATAGCGATCGATCCGCGTGCGGCTGGGGGCCGCCAGCTGCACGAACGTGAAGCGTCCGCGGTACTCCGGAAAGCGCGACAGCAGCTCGTCGGTGGTGAGCAGACGCTCTTCGATGCCCTTGGTGTAGTCGAGCCTGTCTACCCCCACGCCCAGCAAAGCGTCGGGCTTGAGCCCGAGCTCCGCGAACACGCTCCGACGACACTCCTGCGCCGGCGCCACCCCCGCAAGCCAGTGCACGGGCCATTCGATCGAGATCGGATAAGGGCGCACCAGCGTCTTGCGGGAGTGTTGCACGACCGCGTTCGACTCGCGATCGATGCGCGCTTCCAGGAAGGTGTCCGCCGCGTCGAGGAAGTTATTGCAGTGCTGGCGCGTGTGGAAGCCCACGATGCTGGAGCCGAGCAGGCCCTGTAGAATCTCGCTGCGCCACGGACAGATACCGAAGCGCTCCGCGTTGGGCCAGGGGATATGCCAGAACGTCAAGATGGTCGCGCGCGGCAAGCGCTCGCGGATCATGCGTGGAGCGAGGGCGAAATGGTAATCCTGCACCAGCACGATCGGATCCTCCACGTCGACCTCTTCGCAGACCGCCTTCGCGAAGCGCTCGTTCACGCGCGAATACTCGTCGAAGTCGCTGCCACGAAACTGGGGACGCGTGTGCGCCACGTGGCACAGCGGCCAGAGCCCTTCGTTCGAAAAGCCGTAATAGTAGCCTTGCTCTTCCGCCTCGGAGAGCCACACGCGCCGCACGCTGTAGGACTCCTCACCGGGCGGCACCTTCAGCCGGTCGTGAGCGTCGACCGTCTCGCGGTCCGCGGAGCCGCCTCCATGGGCTATCCAGACGCCGGAGCACGCGCGCAGCACCGGCTCGAGCGCGGTGACCAGACCACTGGCTGGGTGCACCACCCGCACCCCACCGTCCTCGGTTCGCTCGTGAATGTAGGGCTCACGGTTGGCGACGATGACGACGCGTTCACCTTGTAGGTGCTGCATGAGCGCGACCCGCAGCCGCTCAGGAGTCCAGCCACCCGCGCGCGGATCGGTCTCTTTCTCCAGCGAGATGCCCTCCACCAGGTCGCGCAGGTCGCGCACGAGCGGCTGGAACTCACGGCTCGGCCGGCCGCTGATGGCGGCTCGCAGCTCGCGCAGCCAATTCCTGAAGGCGATGCGCGCCGCGACGATCGTCACTGCGGACGCGCCCAGCGCTAGCACCAGGAAGGCGACCAACAGCTGTTGTCGCGTCGTGTCCTCGCGCCGATTGAGATAGCTCAGATCGTGCAGCAGGACGACGGAACGTGCGCTCCCGCTACCGTTCAGGCCCACCAGCGTCACGTGCACGGCGCCCCGCGGTAGCTCGACCGTCGTCGTCCAGGGCTCGGCGGCGCCGCCCGCAGCGCGTCCCTGCATCTGCGAGCGCAAGGGCGCGCATCCAAGCTCGCGTGGGTAGCCATGGGTCGACGCAACCGTGGCGCCGCTCTCGGAGCAGGCCGCCGCTCCCATCACCCGCTCGTCATGCGCGATATCCGTCAGAACCGCGGTGATACCCCGCACATCGCCGCGGTCCCAGTGCAGCGCCAAGCTCTGCCGTGCGCTCATCACGGCTAGACCCGAGCGCAGCCGCATCTCCGCATCGAACCAGCCACGCGTCGTGCGCACGAGCGTGATGTAGGCAAGGCAGGTGAGCAGGCCGAGCCCCGCCACCAGCACGAGCACGAAGCGGGCTGTTCGACGCACCCGGTCGGTCTAGCATGCACGTCTCTGTATCAAACGGCGAGCCGCAGGCGCGCAGCCCGCCGCGGGGCGCTCGGTGGACCGCGGCGGATGGCACGATCGCTCCCCTGAAAAGCCGCTCCGGTCTCGTGTCCGGCCCCGCAGCTGCGCTCCGTTGTGGCAATCGTGTTGGCTGGCGGGTGAGTTGTTACAGCTGTTCGAGCGCGGGGGCGACCATGATATTGCCGCGTGCATGCGGAG
>DASQDA010000202.1:0-5330 GCA_035634435.1 Polyangiaceae bacterium | reverse complement strand
ACGCGACCGAACCGCATGAAAGCCCTGGCGAAGCTCGGCTTCAACCAGAGCTACACGTACTTCACGTGGAAGAACTCGGCCTATGAGCTCAAGGAATACCTGGCGGAGCTCACTCACACCGAGATGGTGGAGTACTTTCGTCCCAATTTCTTCGCCAATACCCCCGACATCCTGCACGAGTACTTGCAGTCCGGCAGTCGCGCCGCGTTCCGCATCCGCTTGATGCTCGCAGCGACGCTCTCGCCCGTCTACGGGATCTACAGCGGCTATGAGCTCTGCGAGCACCTGCCGGTGCGGCACGGCAGCGAAGAGTACCTGGATTCGGAGAAGTACGAGATCCGCCAGCGCGACTGGAACGCGCCGAACAACATCAAGCAAGACATCGCCAAGATCAACCGCATCCGCCGCGAGAATCCGGCGCTCCATCAGCTCGGAAACCTGGAGTTCATCGTCTCGGAGTACGAGGGCATCCTTGCCTATCGCAAGTTTGCGCCCGGCAACGAGATCCTCGTGATCGTCAACCTGGATCCGGTTCTGGTGCACGAGTCCATCGTGCACGTGCCCATCCAGGAGATGGGGATCGCCGATGGGGAGCCCTACGAGGTCTACGATCTGCTGAACGGCGCTCGTTACAGTTGGCGGGGCGTTCGCAATTACGTCCGCCTCGATCCGGCCGAGCGCGTTGCCCACGTGTTCCGCATCTCGCGGCGTGGCATCTGAGCGGCATGCGTATCCGGCCAGGCAAACCGCATCCGCTCGGAGCCAACTGGGACGGAGAGGGCGTCAACTTCGCTCTGTTCTCGCAGCATGCGACCGCCGTCGAGCTGTGCCTGTTCGACAGTCTGGAGGCCAAGAAGGAGTCAATCCGGGTGCCGCTGACGGAGCGCTCGAATCGCATCTGGCACGTGTATCTTCCCGACGTCAGACCGGGGCAGCTCTACGGCTATCGCGTGCACGGACCGCATGCGCCGGAGCAGGGTCACCGCTATAACTCCAACAAGTTGCTGGTCGACCCCTACGCGAAAGCCGTTGCGGGCGACTTTCAAACGCCGGACGCCGTCTACGGCTACAACTTGAACGAAGCGGGCGCTGACCTGACGTTCAACGACACCGATAGCGCCCCGTACGTCCCCAAGAGCCTCGTCGTCGAGAGCGCGTTCAGCTGGTCGGATGATCGGCCGCCGCTCGTGCCCTGGAGCCGCACGCTGATTTACGAGTGCCACGTCAAGGCCATGACCATGCGCCACCCGGAGGTCCCTGGCGCGTTCCGCGGCACGTACCTGGGCCTGTGCTCGGAGCCGATCATCGATCATCTCAAGTCGCTGTCCGTCACGGCGGTGGAGCTATTGCCCGTTCAGCACGCGCTCACCGAACGTCGCCTCAGCGAGCTGTCGCTCACCAACTACTGGGGTTACAGCACGCTGGCGTTCTTCGCGCCGGATCCGCGGTTTGCCACGGGCAGCCTCGGCCAGCAGGTGACCGAGTTCAAGACCATGGTCAAGACGCTGCACCGCGCCGGCATCGAGGTCATTCTCGACGTGGTCTACAACCACACGGGGGAGGGCAGTCAGCTGGGGCCCACGGTGTGTTTTCGCGGCGTCGACCAGGCGGTTTACTACAAGCTCGACCCCGCCCACCGGCGCCAGTACATCGACTACACCGGGTGTGGCAACAGCGTGAACGTCTCGCACCCGCGTTCGCTGCAGCTCATCCTCGACAGTCTGCGTTACTGGGTGTGCGAGATGCACGTCGATGGCTTCCGCTTCGACCTGGCGGTCACGCTGGCGCGCGACCCCTACGAGTTCGACACCTTCTCGCGCTTCTTTGCCACCGTGCAGCAGGACCCGGTGCTTTCGCGGGTCAAGCTGATCGCGGAGCCGTGGGATCTAGGACCCGGCGGCTATCGCGTGGGCGGCTTTCCAGCTGGATGGGCCGAATGGAACGGCCGGTATCGCGATTGTGTGAGGCGATTTTGGCGCGGGGACGACGGGCAAGTGCCCGAGCTCGCTTCACGCCTCTCCGGCTCGAGCGATCTGTTCCAGGGCGGCGATCGCGGTCCTTTCGCGAGCATCAACTTCGTGACCTGTCATGATGGCTTCACGTTGCACGATCTGGTCTCCTACGAGCGCAAGCACAACGAGGCCAACGGCGAAGAAAATCGCGACGGCACGAACGACAACATGAGTCGCAACTGGGGCGTCGAAGGCGAGACGCGCGCACAACAAGTGCAACGGTTGCGCGATCGCATGAAGCGTAACTTCCTGGCAACGCTCGCCTTCTCGCAGGGTGTCCCGATGATCTCCCATGGGGATGAGATGGGGCGCACTCAAAACGGAAACAACAACGCGTACTGCCAGGACAACGAGCTGACCTGGCTCGACTGGGATCTCGACGAACGCGAGCGCGAGCTTCTCACGTTCACCCGCGACGTCTTCCGGATCACCAACAGCAATCCCGTATTCCGCCGACGGCGGTTTTTCGATGGCGATCCGGTGAGCGAGCGGGGCTTCAAGGATGTCACATGGCTCCGCCCCGAGGGTGGCGAGATGGCAATGGAGGACTGGGGCAACGCGAGGAGCCATGCGCTCGGCATGCTCATTCACGGGGAGGGGAGCGACGACGTGGACGAGCGCGGACGCCCCACTCGCGGCCAGACCTTGCTCTTGCTGTTGAACGCCAGCAACCGTGCCCGAAGTTTTGCCCTCCCCAACGTGGCCGGCGGCGGCCACTGGCAGGAGATGGTGAATACCGCCCAACCGACGCACCGCATCCCGAAGGGGAGCGGAATAAGCGTTGCACCGCACTCCTTGGTGCTGCTTTGCTACATGCCGGCCTGAGTCCCGGCCTATCCGAATAACTGGTAAATCAATGAGCTCGCCGAACGTCGATCCGGTCCTGACAGGAGATTCTGAAAAGCTCGCCGCTCTCAAGGCCGACAGGCTCCACGATCCGCACGCGGTGCTCGGGGCGCATCCCGCGCGCCTGGGGCCGACGGAGGGCGCGGTCGTGCGATCATGGCATCCGGACGCCGTCGGTTGCACGTTGCTGGTCAACGGCGACGCGCGTCCGATGTCGCCGCTGGGCGACGGTGTGTTCGCCGCATTTCTACCGGGCGCCCGCTTGCCGCTGGCCTACCGGTTGCGCTTTCAGTTCGCCGACGGGGCAACGTGGGAACGCGAGGACCCCTACCGCTTCCTGCCGACCGTCGGTGAGCTCGACCAGCATCTCTTCGGTGAAGGCACGCATCGACGTCTGTGGGACGTTCTCGGAGCTCACGTCCGTAGCGCCGAAGGCACCCTCGGCACGTCGTTCGCCGTGTGGGCGCCGAACGCGCAGCGCGTGAGCCTGGTGGGTGAGTTCAACCGCTGGGACGGGCGTTTGCTGCCCATGCGACAGCTGGGGCTCTCCGGCATCTGGGAGCTATTCGTGCCCGGGGTGGCGGCGGGAGCTCTCTACAAGTTCGAGATCAAGACGCAGCAGGGTGCGTTGCGCATCAAGACTGACCCCTTCGCCCGGGAGATGGAGCATCCCCCGGCAACGGCGTCGCGCGTCAACGAGGCGCGGCACGTCTGGAACGACGAAGCCTGGCTCCAGGCGCGCATCGGCCGCGATATCCGGCGCGAGCCCGTGGTCGTCTACGAGGTTCATCTGGGCTCCTGGGCTCGCGTGCCCGAGGAGGGCAACCGCTGGCTCACCTATCGGGAGATCGCGCCGCGACTCGTGGCGCACGCTCAGCGTCTGGGTTTCACGCATATCGAGCTCCTGCCGCTCGCGGAGCACGCGTTTTATCCCTCCTGGGGTTACCAGGTGACGGGCTACTACGCCCCAACCGCACGTTACGGCACTCCGGACGACCTGCGCTACTTCGTCGACTACTGCCATCAACACGGCATCGGCGTGATCATGGACTGGGTGCCGGCGCACTTTCCCAAGGACGACTTCTCGTTGCGGCGCTTCGATGGCACCGCGCTCTACGAGCATGAAGACGTTCGTCGCGGTGAGCACCCCGACTGGGGTACCTTGATCTTCAATTATGGCCGCAGCGAAGTGCGCAACTTCCTGGTCGCCAACGCGCTGTATTGGCTCAAGGAGTACCACATCGATGGGCTGCGGGTGGATGCCGTCGCGTCCATGTTGTACCTCGACTACAGCCGCAAAGAGGGCGAGTGGGTGCCGAACCCCTACGGTGGGCGCGAGAACCTGGACGCCATCACCTTCTTGCGCGACGTCAATCACGTCATCAGCGAAGAAGCACCGGGCACGTTCACGGTGGCTGAAGAGTCCACGGCCTGGGGCGGCATCACACGGCCCCCGGAGGACGGCGGCCTCGGCTTCACCTTCAAGTGGAACATGGGCTGGATGCACGACACCCTGGCCTTCTTCACCAAGGGACCGGTGCACCGTAAACACCACGTCGACCAGCTGACCTTTGCGATGCTCTACGAGCACACCGAGGTCTTCATCAACGCCATCTCTCACGACGAGGTGGTGCACGGTAAAGGCACGCTGATCGAGAAGATGCCCGGCGATTTCTGGCAGAAGCTTGCAAACCTTCGCTTGCTCTTGACCTACCAGTACACGCGTCCGGGTAAGCAGTTGATGTTCCTGGGCACCGAGTTCGCCCAGCACAGCGAGTGGAACCACGACGTGTCGCTCGACTGGCACATCGCCGAGCATGCGCCGCGTCGAGGCCTTCAAGAGTTCGTGGCGGAGCTCGGCAAGCTCTACAAGGCAACGCCAGCTTTGTGGCGCTCCGATCCGAACCCCGAGACCTTCGAGTGGATCGACTGCACGGACAAGGACAACACGGTCATGAGTTACCTGCGGCGCGACGGCGCCGACCTCGTGATCGTGGTCTTCAATTTCACGCCCGTACCGCGTGAGGATTACCGCATCGGGGTGCCGTTGCCGGGCCGCTACGTCGAGCGACTTTCGACTGACGATCTGCGCTTCGGTGGTAGCGAGTTTCAAACGCAGGCCGTCATCGAGGCGGACGCCGTTCCCGCCCACGCTCGGGACTACTCGATTCGCCTGCGTATCCCCCCGCTGGGTGCGCTCATCCTGGCGCCGTCGCGCTGACAGTCAGGCGGAAAGCCGCAGTCGGCGCGGCGAATGAGGGCATTCGCGCTCCCCGCCGGCGAAGATGAGCTAAGACAAGCTCCTCCCATGCGAGTTACCCTCCCTTCGATTTCGGTCCTGGCGGTCTTTGGTGTTCTGGCTGCGAGCTGCGGCGGTGACGAGCCAGCCAACCCCAGCACAGGCGGCGCAGGCTCCGGCGCGACCGGCGGCAGCGGTCAGGGCGGCTCCAGCGGCAGCCAAGGCGGAGCGAA
>DASQDA010000201.1:0-1942 GCA_035634435.1 Polyangiaceae bacterium | reverse complement strand
TGCGGCGAGGCGACGTCACCCACGGTGACGTCCTCGACGCCCGCAATGCTCTGACAGCCCGCGGCGAGCCAAACGCACCCGAGAATGGGCAGCAGCGAGTGCAGCCACACGACCTCGGTTCGACGCGACGCGCTCACAGTCGGCCTTTCAGCTCGATGCCCGCGCCGTCCGCTGCGAACCACGGGCTCAGCGCGGCGCGTGGAGCTTCCTTGCTCGACTGCAGAAAATAGACGAGCAGACCCGAGCCCAGAGACACCAGCCCGACGCCCATCGCGACGTTCGACACGGTGGCGGCGCTGTCAGCGGAGTCCATCAGGGTTTTCCCGCGCGCCTCCTGGCAGACGTTGTCCGGACACAGGTCTCGGGCATCGGAGGCGTCAGAGATCGCCTTGATGCCGAAGTAGGTGCCGATGCCTAAACCAATGACGCCCGCGCTACCGAGCACGATGGGCAGAGCGCCGACGCCGCGGCTTGGCGCCTTCTCCGCCGCTGGCTCGCTGACGGGCACGGCCGCCGGCGCAGCGCTGGGCGCCCCCGGAGCCGCGGCGCTCGGCTGCACTGCCGCCGGCATGGGCACCAGCGCTGGCACGGCGACCACTCCCGTACCGCGGGCGTCGATGCGCACCTTGGTGCTGAACGGTGCATGACCGGGCGCCGTCGCTTCCACCGTGACCTCGCCGGGGTCGACCGGCATGGAGGTGCCAAAAACCGCCGGATCCAGCACCATCGTGCCGAACCGAACTTGCAGTCCCGGCAGGGCGCGAGCCTGACTCGAAACCTCGACCGTCAGGCGAGCCAGCTGGGGTTGCAGCTGGTCGGCGCGCGCCTGCGCCACGTTTGCGCGCTGCACTTGCCGCAGCGAGCGGCCAAGAGCTGCTGCCTCGCGGAACGTTACCCACGCGCTCGCAGCTCGCCCCGTTTTTTCGTAACACTCGCCCAGGTACAGGAGCGTTCCAATAGCCGGGTCCATGCGCTGGCTGGTCTCGAGCTTCGGACAGGCTTGCTCGAATGCGCCGGCTTTCATCAAGCTCAGAGCGTCGTCGAACAACACCTCCGCGGTGGCCTTCGCCGCCGCAGGCACTTCCGCGCTCGTCACCGGTGCCCAGGCCAAGGTCACCGCACAAACCAACAGCCTCATCTTCCGCATTCGAGCTCCTTCACTCCTTCTACTCAGTAGTGACGACCGCCAAAGTCGGGCACGGTCGCGCCGGTCTTGGTCTTGGCGGGCGCTTTTGGTTTCGCGTTGACATCCGTACCCGCACGCGCGCGCGCTGAGGTCGCGGGACGCGCCGGAGCGGCGCTTGCGCGTGGCGGCAGTGCTACCTCCGGTCTAACCGCTGCCTTGCTGCTTACCTCCGGGGCCTCGGGCGCGGGTGCAGCCACCGGGGTGGCCGGAATGGCGGACTTTGGGGCGGCTAGCGTCGGCGCAAGGGACCCAGAGGCGCTGGCGGCGCGCGGGGGATCCGCGGGCGGCAGCACCGCTGCTCCTCCGCTGGGCTTCAACAAGCTCCAGCTCACGAGCACCACGATGCCGATAGCCAGCAGCCCTGCAAGCACGAGTGGAGCTCGGCGGCTGCTCATGGCGCTCCTGTCGGTCTTTCCCCAGGAGCCCAGCGTTCCCTCCTGCGTGGTGGGCAGCGCGCCAACGGCCAGGGACGCCGGCGGCGTGCGGCCCTGTCGCTGCGGTTCCTCACGGAGGATGGTGCTCGCGGCTCCCGGACGCGTCGCGCTCGCCGGTACTGCGCTGCTCGGCAGCAGGCGCTCGGCGCGTTCGGCGTGGGGGCGTCCTCGCGGGCAAAAAGGAACCAGCGCGGCGGCAAGCTCCGCCACTGAAGCGAAACGCTGTGACAGCTCGCGCGCGAGACACTTCGACAGGACGGCCTGCAAACCCTCGGGCGCCGAGGGCACATACGTGTGCAGAGGCACTGGATCGTCGTGTAAC
>DASQDA010000200.1:0-5127 GCA_035634435.1 Polyangiaceae bacterium | reverse complement strand
CCAAGCGCGACAATCCATTGATAATCGCTGGCTCCCGGCGCCTGCCCCAGACCGGGGCCTGCAGCCGCCGTAGCCTGCAGGGCACCGGCAAAGGGTCGGTAGCGCGCCCCGAGCAACAAATGACCAAAGCTGCTCCGCGCGTCGAACAAGCGGGTGCCTTCGCTGACAGCGGAGCTAGTAACCAGCTCGGGGCCGAGCCAGAGTCGACCGCCACGATCCAACGGAAACTGGAGCACGGCAGCGGCGGTCAAGCTGCGACCAACGCGGGTCGGCAGGACGCCGGGGAACGTGCGCGAGGGGCGCAGAAAGCCACCGAGCTCGACCGCCCAGCGCAAACCCGAGCTCGCTGCCCCGACGACCGCGAAAGCTCGCCCGGTCAGGCCCTCGTCGCCCGCGTAGGCATCGACGTCACCGCTGGGGAGGGTCATCTCCGCACCCCCGGCGACGCTCCAGGCGTAGGGGTACCCGCTCCAGATACGCACTCTGGTACCCAGGCGCGCGTCTCCGAGAGCCTGGCTCGCGGCCGGTCTCGCCACGGTCGCGGTGAGGTCCGGTGCCGGAGCACCGCTTTGATCGAGCAGCAGCGGCAGCTCTGCGTAAACCAGCACGCGATGCGCCAAGGCATACGACGCCCCCGCGTGTAACCACGATTGCTGACGGACGACGCGATGCTCGAGCTGCAGCTCGGTCAACAGGCGCAGCGGGGCACGGGCGTATGCGAAGGCGATGCGCGTCCTCAGGATGCCGTCCCCGGACACCTCCGGCGATGCGACTGTGGAGGCCGCGTCGCCTGCCGCGGAATGCCGGGTTGCGAGCATCACGCCTTCGGCAGCCGCTGCGTTGCCCAGCATGCAAGTGGCGAGGAAGAACACCGTGGAGCGCGCCACGCCTTGCCCAGGCCGCTGGAGGCGCGGGAGACGGCCCTCAGGGCTCTTCATGCGCCCGCGAACGCCGGGCGGGCTCTGCTGGTGCCGGACCGGCGCTTCGGCTCCTTCAGCCCCGATGGATAGCCGCGTACTTGCAACGCCGGCATTTCACCATAGACGCCGTCGCCTGTCACCTGCGGGGAGTGGTGAAAATCACCGCGATCTGCTGCGTCAACGCACGGGTGGAGGAGGAGGCGGCGGTGGTGCAGGCGGCGGAGGAGGCGGCGCAGCCCCCGCCGGGGGCGGCATGCCAACCACGGGCGGCGGCTCGGGTGGACGCGGCGTGGCGGAGTCGGGCTGCACGCACGCGGAAAGGTCGAAAAAATCGAACTCCAGCGCCTCAGCCTGCGGGGTCATCGGTCGTGCCGAGCAACCGCTCGGAAAAGGGTTACTGGGGTCCGAAGTGTCTCCGCCGCCGTCTCCCACGCGCGTGTTGATGTGGAGATCAGTCAGCACGACTCTGCCGCATTGATTGGCTGCGGGAGCCTCCACCGGAGTGTTGAACGTCATGTACTGCACGGAGGGGAGATTCATCTCGTTCGGGTTCATGGGGACCGAGATCCACGATTGCGTCGGAGCATTGACGCTGGCAACCGAGTGCTGCCCTTCCCAGATCTCGAGCTGACCGCGGGTCGGCGTTGCGCCCACGAAGACCAACCAGTCCGCCATGGCATTACCCTTGGGGAACGTCGTGTTGATGAACGCCATTGAGGGCTCCGGCAAGTCCTCGCCGGTGCCGATGTAGCCAGCGGTTGCTTGAAAGGGCGCCGGCCCGTCTTCGAACCAGTCGAAATGGAGGTGACTGGCGAAGACACGCCCGCCCCCGTCGAGGTAACTCTTCATGTTGGCGCGGTAGGGTGCCTTCTCGTCCTCGTATTGACTGCCCTCGCAGGACAGCAGCTGGATGTCGTAGCTTTTCATCTTCTCGACGTTGGACCAGAGCGTGCTGGCGCGCGGGAAGGCCACGCCGCCGTTCAGGGTCGGGGCGAAGCTGCTCGTGCCTTCGCCGTCGCTGCCGGGGGCGCCGCCCACGTACAGGTGCACGCGCCCGTTGCCGGCGTCAGTGGTGAACTCGGAGTCAGCGATGCCGATGCGCCGCAGCAAGCACTCGAGGGCGTCCGAGCCGCCGGTGCTCACGGCTATCCGCGGAATGTGTCCCTCCGCTTGCGTGCGCGGTAGGCGCGTCAGATCCTTGTTGGTGATGGGGGTGTCGACGCACGAGGTCACGTTCGGACTCGTGATCACTCGTCGCCATTGGCCCACCTGGATCACCAGCGGAACGTTGGCACCCGTTGGCACGCGTTCGAGCCGGAAACGCCCCTGCGTATCGGTGATGGTGGCCGTGATGGGCTTCCCGGAAGCGGTCGCTCCGCACTGATCGCACGAAGCGCCACTCGGAACCGGATCGAGCGGCGCGTTCGGCACGTAAACGATCGCGTTGTAGATTGGATTGATGCCAGCGGGATCGTACACCGTGCCGCTCACCGACGTGGTGCTGCCGTCGGGGCACGGCGCCACCTCGCACTGCAAGCCGGTGCAAGCCGCGCCGGTGCCCGGGCAGACGTTGCGGATGCCGTCAGCGCCGCAAGCGGCCCCGCCGGCGCACTCCCCACAGTCCACCACGCCTCCGCAGCCGTTGCCGATCGTGCCGCAGTACTTGCCGCCGTTGGCAGCGGTGCATTGCACCGGCACACAGTCCGGTGCGCCACCACACACGTTTGCAATACCGCCGCCACCGCAGGTGGCGCCCCCAGAGCACGTTCCGCAATCGAGCTGACCACCACAGCCGTCACCCAGGATCCCGCAGTAGCGCCCGCCAGCCGTGTCGCAGGTGAGCGGGACGCAGCCGGGAGCGACGCACACGCCGGAGCGGCACGTCTGACCGGCCGCGCACGTCCCGCAATCCAGACGCTTGCCGCAGCCATCGCCAATGGAGCCGCAGAACTTACTGCTGCCGACTTCGCAGGTGGTAGCGCTGCAGCTAGGCCCGCCCACGCACACGTTCTGATCGCAGCTCCAGCTCGGCGGGCAGCTGGGACACACGAGTGTTCCTCCGCAGTTGTCGCCAATCTCGCCGCAGTATTGGCCGCCGGCGGGCTGGCAACTGGCTCGCTCGCAGGTGGTGCCGCCGCCGGGATCCACCGGAACGCCGGCCCCGCCTCCCGAGGTAGGCACGATGCCGGGTTCCCGTGTGCCGCCCAGGGAAAGTGAGCCGGCGCTGGCGCTCGTGTTGCCGGCGCCGCCGTTGCCACCATTGGCGCCTCTCATCGCTGGCGAGCCGCTGCTGCACCCAGTTGCGGCGCTGCTTGCGATCAGCAGCAACACCGCAGCCACAGCGACCTTCAACGAGCTTTGATAGAACATGGCGGCTTCCCCGACTGCGTCCGGCCCGCGGGGTGCGGACAGAGCACAGCCCTCAGCTGCAATGATCGTCGGCCCACGGAGCGATCACGGTTTCTGCGGGTGACACTGCTTAAAGTGCTCACGTCGCGGCACGACTAGAACTATCCAGTGTCGAAAGCGGCGAGTGCCGCGGAGCGTGATGGCCGCTCCGGAGTCGGACCAGCACCTTGCCGGGTTCGGCCCTGACGCGGGTGACTAAAACGCCGATTGACGGTCGGTATTTGCAGAACTACGGTGCAGCCGTGAGTTCCCGCTTGCGCCGTACCCCTCTGCTCGGAGAGCTAGAAACTGCCGTGATGGAGTACCTGTGGGCCGGGGGTGAGGGGGAAGCCAAAGCGGTGCACGCCGCGCTCGGAAAGCGGCGAGGCATCACCAACAATACGATCCAGTCAACGCTGAAGCGACTCTTCGACAAGCGTCTGCTCGAGCGCGACAAGGTGAGTCATGCCCACATCTATCGTCCAAGCATCGCTCGCGAGGAGTTCCATCGCGGCGCGCTGAACGACGTCGTGGAGGAGCTGATGGGAGGTAAAGCGGAAGCCATGGTCTCCGCGTTCGTCGACCTCACCGAACGCGCAGGGCCGGAGCACCTGGTGCGTTTAGAGAAGCTCGTGACGGAGCGCAGGCGAGCCCTCGAGCGGGGCAAGCGATGAGGTATCTGGGCAACCTTCAGCTGTTCTTGCTCGCCGCGATCGCGTTCTGGCTGCTTGCGGGCGCGCTCGTGTCCGTGACCGTGCCCGTGGTCGTACGTCGTACGACGGGCTGGGCGCCGGCAAGCAGGCACCGAGGGCTGGTACTGCTGGGCCTGGCGGTGCCAGTGCTCACTCTCACGGCACTGATTTCGGTCGCCCTACCGTCGCTCCTGGCGTCGGTCTGGCCTGAGCTCGATCACTGCGCAGTGCATGAAGGTCACCCCCACCTGTGTTTCGTGCATGCGTGGCCCCACGGGGATACTCTGCTGGGTTGGGGGGTCATCGGCAGCGCGGCGCTCAGCCTTGCGCCGAGGCTGGCGACACGCGCCTCGTCGTTGTGGAATTCACTCCGCCTGCTCGATCGACTCTTCGCGCAAGCGCGCCTGGACGCCGAACGCCGAACGTGGGTTGTCCCCGCCGAGCAGCCATTCTGTGTATCGGTTGGCCTGATTCGCCCTCGCATCCTGGTTTCGGCAGGGCTGCTGGTTGCAGCCACCGAGGACGAGCTAACAATCATGCTCGCGCACGAGGCCGCTCACGTGCGCCAAAGGCACACGTTGACTCGATTGTTCGTTCGGGCCGCGAGCTTCCCGCTACTCCCCCAGGTGCGTCGGGCGCTCTTGACGGCCCTCGACCTTTCCGCGGAGCAAGCGTGTGACGAGGCCGCCGCCGGTCAGGTTGGCGATCGACTTCGTGTGGCAGAGACCATCGTAGCCATGGAACGTCGCCTGGTGACGACCGTGAATACTCATCCACTGGTCGCTGCGTTTGGAGCTAGCTCCGTTTCGCAGCGCGTCGAAGCGATGCTAGCGCCTCAGCGACAGGCGGGCGCTGCGCTTTCTCTGGGGTTGCTACTCAGTGTGCTCGTCGTCGGCGTGCTCTGCATCAGCCCGCCGCTACATCACGTTACGGAATCGACGCTCGCGCTGCTGGCCCATTGAGGAGAGACATGAGCAAACGAGATGGCCGCCCAGGTGTGCTCAAAAAACCGACTGGTGCTCGTTATTGTCTCGGCGCCGCCTCGCTCGCGGCTTTGCTCGCCATCAGCAACCTTGCAACAGCGACACCGACGACGGGCGAACGCGCAGGCATCGAACGTGTTTGTA
>DASQDA010000199.1:0-2964 GCA_035634435.1 Polyangiaceae bacterium | reverse complement strand
GCCCCACGTCCAGCTCGTCGCGTATGCGTCGCAGTGCCGTTTCTATCGCGGATCGAAAGCGCGCGTGGGCGCGCAGTGTGCGGAGCATGTAGGCACGAGAGCAAGCGGCGGGCCGTGTTGCATAGGTTCTCCAGCGGTCTGCGTCGCGTTCCGATGCCTCGCTCGCGGAGGGGTCCGAAGCGCTAGTCTCCTCCGCCCAGATGCCGAACGTCAGCGCCGGGCTACTCATGTTTCGACGCGCCGAACAAGGCCTCGAAGCGTTCCTCGCTCACCCCGGTGGGCCTTTCTTTCGCAACAAGGATGCGGGCGCCTGGACGCTGCCAAAGGGACTTCACACTCCGGAAGAGACGCTGCTCGAGACGGCGCGCCGCGAGTTCCACGAAGAGATCGGTCTGCCCGTGACCGAACCCCTGTTGCCGCTCGGTGAGGTCCGGCAACGGAGCGGCAAGATCGTGCACGCCTGGGCGTTCGAAGGCAGCGCGCCGATCGACTTCGTACCGGCGAGCAACACCTTCGAGCTCGAATGGCCGCCACGCTCGGGCAAGCTCCAGCTGTTCCCTGAAGTCGACCGTGCGCGCTTCTTCAGTCTGGCCGAGGCGCGCATCAAGATGATCGCCGCTCAAACGGCGTTCCTGGACCGCCTCGTTGCGCTGCTGACGCACTGACGCGCACACGCCGGGGCTGATGCACGCGAGAACGCTGACTTGCGCGGTTGCGTGGACGTGCGCAGAAGGGCGCACAGGTCTCACTTCCTGTGGCGACCGGCGGCAAATGTAGGCTCGGCTGCGCTGAAATATTGCTGATTTCTTTGCGTCGGCTGCTTGAATGCCGCCCGCGGATGGCGAACGGTGAAGGTACCCGCGTGTCGTCCACAACAGCTTTCCAGATCGTGCCTGGCACGCTCATCGATGGTCGCTTCGAAATTTCGAAAGTGCTGGGAAGCGGCGCGATGTCACTGGTGGTCGCCGCGCGTCACGTGCAGCTCCGCCAGACCGTGGCCATCAAGTTGCTGCGCGCCGAGTTCGCCGACCACCCGGACGTCGCTGCGCGCTTTCTCCGCGAAGCGCGCGCGGCAGCGTGCTTGCGCAGCGAGCACGTCGTCTCTGTGATGGACGTGGGAACGTTGCCGAGCGGCATCCCCTTTTTGATCATGGAACACCTCGAGGGCACCGACCTCGCCGCCCATCTGGCGACGCACGGTCCCTTGCCCCTGGAAAGGGCCGTCGAGTACACGCTACAGGTCCTGGAGGCCCTCGGCGAAGCGCATCGCGCCGGCATCGTGCATCGCGACTTGAAGCCAGCCAACTTGATGCTCTCGACGCGCGCCGACGGGTCGTCGCTGATCAAGGTCCTGGATTTCGGAGTTTCCAAGCTGACCGGCTCCGACCTCACGATCGAGGACTTCACGGCGCAGTCGTCCATGCTCGGTTCGCCAGCCTACATGGCGCCCGAGCAGATCAAGGACCCGAGCTCCGCCGACGCACGCTCCGACATCTGGTCGCTGGGCATCATCATGCATGAGCTTCTCACCGGACGCTTGCCGCTGCCCGCTCGCAACGCCCCGGAGCTCATCGCGGCGGTCTGCTCCAAGGCGCCCGTTCCGATCAGCTCGCTGGTGACGCTGGTGCCGCTCGAGCTGGTGGGGATCATCGGGCGCTGCCTGGCGAAGGACCCGAGCTCGCGTTTTGCCAGCGTGCAGGACCTCGCGCGCGCGTTGAAGCCGTTCGCACGTTCGGCGATGAGTCAGGTCTCCGTCGAGCGCATTCTGGGTGCCAGGGCCGCCAGAGCGCCCACGCCCATGATCACTCCTCCCGTGGAGTGGCGGAGCGAGACGCAAGCCCGCTTGACGGATACACGCGCCGCGCGTCGACGGCACCGCACGTGGGTAGCGGTGCTCGCCGCAGCAGCGGGCTGCGCCGTCGGCTTGGGTATAGCCGCGGCACCGAGTGATTACCTCGTCGCGCCGCCGACGCTTCGGAGCGCCACGCAGACGCCCGCCGTCTGCGCTTCGGGCAGCGTCGCGCCAACGCCGCACCCCGGCGGCGCGCACCCCGAGCTGGCTCTACAGCACCCAGTACCGAGCTCGCAAAGCATGACCGCCGCCAACGACGTCAGACCTGCCGGCGATGCGCTCGCGAGTGGCCGTCGCAGCGCATTCGGCAATCGGGGCTCCAGCTCCGGGGCGCTGGCCATGCCGCCGCCGGCGCCGTTTCCCGCCACCCCGAGCGACTACGCCTCGCTGCGTGCTTACGTGTTCCCTCGCGCCCGCCCGCTCGATCGAGCCAACCCCTACTCGGGTCGACGCTGACGCACGGTGACGGGCGCCGCTAAGAGGCGGGCTCCGACGCTGCAAGCGCCGGAGCGACGCGCGAGATGGCGCTGCGCACTGCGCCGCGAACGGCCGCAGCGCGCGCCTTGGCGGCGTTGCCGCTGTCGTCCTGCGCCGTCGCTCGACCGCGGATGACGGCGACCAGCACCTGCTGCTGGCTCTCGAGCAGCACGGAAATAACGCAGGTGCTGCTCACGCTGTGGCCCTGCACCGCGTTCTCGAGCTTCAGCAACCTGGCGGACAACACATACCGTTTGCCAGCGCCCGAGCGTCCGAAGTCGGCGGCTGCAAGCTCCTCCTGAATCGACGAGCGCAGCAGTTGCTGCACCGCCGCCTCGCGTGAGGGACGCGTATCGATACGCCCGAGAACGATGGGGCTGCCCGGCGCGGCGTTCGCAGGTGACGGCGGCACCAGCAGCAAAGAGGTGATCAACCACAACCAACCCGGGTGGCGGATGCGAGCAAATATCGACATTAGAGGCTCAGCGGGCGCCCGTTGCGGGCAACCCGCGCAAGCAAGGTTCGCACCGCGCGTCCGCGTCATTCGCTGCTGCCTAATTCCGGCAACTTACCCCGCCCGCCGCCGAGCTCGGCGGAGCGCCATCGACGCAAGAACGCCACAGCTGCTCCAAGCT
>DASQDA010000198.1:0-6004 GCA_035634435.1 Polyangiaceae bacterium | reverse complement strand
TGCAACGGCGCGAAGATGTCGCGGCCGTGGTCGAAGCTGTAGCCGGCAAGCAGCACGTGGTGCTCGGCGCTGCTGAATAGCTCGCGAATGACGCTGGCTGTCGGGCGTGCGTAGGCGGTTTTGCCTTCGCCTCCGGTCCAGACGAGCTCTACATGGGTGGCCGGCCGCGCTGCGCGCTCGCTCAGCACGGCGCCAACCAAGCTGCGCAGAGACTTCGCATCGAGCACGCCGAGAACGTGCACGACCTCCCACAGCTGCCCGAGGCGCAGTCCCGCGAGCATGGCGTGGCTGACGGCTACGCCCGGCGCCAGGCGCGAGAGCTCCACGCAGAGCCGTTCGAGATCCGCAGTCCCGATGCCGCTCAGGCCGGCCGAAGTGGCTGTCACGGGCGCTTCTGGAAGAACGCCGCCCCCTCGTGCCCCAAGGTTGGCCCGACCAGCGCGCGGTCCAGGAAGCGGTTGAAGTGCTCGCAGGAGGGCTCCGCGATGAAGAGGCAGCCGTGGCAAGCGGCGCCCTCCAGGTAGCGCTCGGTAGGGTCGTTGCCCGGGTCGTGCGAGGCGCACACGGGGTCGTTGGAGCAGAGCCCCTGGTCGAAGGCGCGAGCCAGGTGGGCGCGCACGGCGCGGCCCTGTTCCAGCAAGCCGCCCAGAGTGCCCTCGGAGCCTGTGGTGCCGGTCGAGAACAACACACCGGCCATGGGCGTTGGCGCCTTGCGGTCGGCGCAATAGATGCGCTCGCGGATGGCACTGGCAGAGTAGCCGCACTCGAGCGCCACCGCCTGAATGAGCAGATGTGCCAGCGAGTGCAGCAGGTACAGGCGCGGACCGTAGAAGGGTGGCGGCTTCTTCTCGCGCAGCTCCAGCGTCTTGCCCCAGGCGGCGTGGCCGGCGGCCAGCATGGCCACCCGTTCGCGGACTTCTTGGCGATCCTCCCACGCGCGCACGGCCTTCTCGTCGAGCTGCACGAAGAAGCCTTCGCCCAGCACCTCGATACCGGGCAGCCAGCGCACGTTCGAAGCGAGCGGGGCAAGCTTCACGCCCAAGCTCTCCTCGGGGTACTCGCCCTGCAAGTCGGGCGTGCGCGCTTCAAAGCGGGTGAACCCCGTTTGCACGCGCACCTCGCGCAAGCGATGCGCCAGGACCACCCGCTGGATGCCGGCGGGATGCGAAGCTTTCGGCACGTGTGTGCGCGCGAAGAAACGGGCGCGCTCGGGCGGGTAGTCGCCGGCCTGCTCGGGCTCGGCAGAGACCAGCCGCTTGAACTCGGCGGTACGCGGCTCTTCCAGCTTCTCTGTGCGTTTCTCGGCCTTGTCGCGGATCGCGCTCAGCACCTGGGCGTCCGAGAAGTCTCGAAGCGCCGCCCCGATGTGCGGGACCGTGCGAAAGAAGCGCAGCGATTCTTCATTCGCAACGGCGAGCGTGCCCCAATGTTCGTGCACGGCGCCGGCCGCGCTCGGCGGATCGGGGATATCCAGCGACGACACCACCTCTGCGAAGTAGCTGTTGCTGGCCGTGCGCACCAGCAGGCGCAAGGTCTTTTTGCCCTCGCATTCCACCTTCTCGTTCAACCAGGGCTGATGCCCGTGGCAGGGGAAGCGATTGGCGCCCTCGCCAGTAGCGGCAACCAGCGGTCGCCGCGCATTGCAACCCAGGCACACCACGACGATTTCCGAGAAGTCTCCGGTGGGGCCTTCGTGCAGCTTCAGGTCCTGACTTTGGCAGCGTTGCTCGCCGGCGGTGGCCCCATGGGCGAACTGGCTCCAGGGGAACTCTTCGATGTGCCCGTTGATGCAGGCCATGACGAAGCGCACGGGCACCAGGTGCGCGTTGCACTCATCGTGCACGTAGCGGTGCGCGCGCGTCTTGGTGCCAGGCCCGCAGCGCACGAGCTTGCGACACTCGCGGTTCTGGCAGACGAACCAGGCCGGAAACTCCAGCACCTGAATGCCCGAGGCGCGGGTGGGATTGCGCTCGTCGCCGTCGGGTGGCGCCACGAAAGGCTTTTCATCGCGCAGGTGTGGGAACTGGCGCTGCAAGCGCTGACGCAGCCGCGGCTCGTCGAACCGGTGCTGTCCCTTGGCGCCCCAGAACTCGAGCCCGCCCACCAACACCGCGTCGTGCAGCAGGTCGACCATGGCACCGGGGCCATAGGTGGTCAGGGCCTGCGAGCGGCGCACCTTGCCATCCGGCGGCGGGTGATCGCCTTTGGAGTATCTAGCGGCCATCATCATCCTCCGGCGCGTAGAGCCGTTGTTTGTTCTTCCAGAGATGCACGCTCGCCTCCACGTCGCGCCTGGAGGTGCCCGCTGCGAACTTGCTGCGCGGCCCGTTGCCCTCCGGCGCGTCCGCATCCAACGACGTGAACAGCAAGGGCGTGCCTTTCAGCTTGTCGAGATTGGAATAGCAAGTGGCGCCGCCCTCTGCGCCCGGGCCCACCGCTTCCGCCCAGGCGTCGATCATGCTCTGGCCAATGCGCAGGATTTCGCCGCTGATGCGTTCGGCGTCGGCAGGTGAGCAGCTTTCGCGTTCATTGGCGGCTTTGCCTGCAATGCAGCGCACTGCGCTCAGCGCCTCCGTGCGAATGGTCTCCAAGTTGGTCACAGCATGGGCCGGCGTGAGCGCGGCATTGCCGAGGCGCGTCATGGTGACCAGCACACCGGCCAGACCGCGTTCGAGCGCGGGCGGCGAGAAGGGCGTCACGCTGCTGGCCTCGATGAAGCGATAAAAGCTCTGGTGGTAAGCGCTGAAGCGTTCGTAGTGCGAGCGATCGCGGGCGCGAAAGGCGTTGAACACGGTCACCACCAGCCCGGGCCGCCGGTTGTCACGCCCGACGCGGCTCGAGCTTTGGATGTACTCGCTGGTGGTCTTGGGCTGGCCGGCAATCACCATCAGGCCCAGGCGGTCGATGTCGAGGCCCACCGAAATCATGTTGCTGGCCAGGGCGACGTCGATCTGCCCTTCCGCTGGGTGCGCGGTTTCCAGGTTGCGCTTGGCGCTGGCGATGGACGCGGTGCTCTCGCGGCTGGTGAGCTCCACCGGCTCGCACTTGATGTCGCGCTGGCGTACCCAGGGGTTTACGCCCGCGAAGCCAAAGGGCACGCGTTCGTGCTCGTCTTTGGCGACGCGATGCCGAATTTCGTCCTCGAGGAGGCGTCGCATGCCGCCCAGCTCGCGCAGGCTGTTGAAGTAACCGACCAGAGTCATGTAGGCGTCGGCCACCTCGCGCGGCACCGCTGGGTCCTGGAACACGTGCTGTGCGGCGCCTAGCAGCGAAATGTAGGTGCGGATCAGCAACGTCTTCATGGCGCGCCCCGGCGCTGCCACGCCCAGGTAGAGCCGCCCCGGATTGTGGCGATCGACACGCGCGAAGAAGGTCTCGGAGTCGTCCACGCCTGCTGGCGGGAAGACTTGCATGCCGTTGCGCCCGAAGAGCGAACGCACTTGTTGATGCGCGCGGCGCACGGTGGCGGTGGAAGCAATGATCTTTGGCACCACGCGTTTGCCGTTGAGGCTGCGGGAAGCCAGCTCTTCGACCGCCGTCTCGTAAAGGCCCACCATGGTGCCCAGCGGGCCTGAGATCAGATGCAGCTCATCTTGCACGATGAGCTCCGGAGGTAAGAGCCCCTCGGGCAACGGCGTGGAGGCGCGCGAGGGCGCGGCGCTGTCCATCACGCCGTAGCACTCTTTCCCGACGCGGCTGTGCACGCGCCCGAACAGCGCGGTGGTGCGCCCGCGCCAGGGCAGCATGGCCAGCTTGTCCACGGTGGCCACCACGAAACAGGGCCGCTCGCGGTAAATCTGCTCGTCCACGAACAACACGGGAATGCCCTCGGCGTGGTTGGAGCTCGCGAAGGGGCACTCGATGTTGGCGCAGCCGACCAGCACGCGTTCCGGCTTCTTCGAGGGCTCGGTGGTCAGGCATTGCGGGCCGAGCGGGGTGCGGCACCACGGGCAGCCCGGCAGCGGAAAAGGCAACGGCCCGCGCCCGGCGCGATAAGCGCGGATTTCTTCCAGCGCCTGGTCCAGCGTGTTGGCGGTGGCGCCGCGGCCGACCCAGAGCCCAATGGCGAAGCGCTCCTTGCCCAGGCGCTCGGGGTGCTTGCGTCGCTGCAGCTCGAGCGCGGAGATGAGCGTGGCGGCGCGACCCAGCTGGTCGAGCGTGAGCAGGCGCAGCGTGTAGCGCAGCAGCACCGCGACGCCGAGCCCAGCGTCGACGCGCGGGCGGCCGCGCAAGCGCCGCAGCCCCAGAGCAAAGGCAATGATGCCCAGGTAGGCTTCCGTCTTCCCACCACCGGTGGGAAAGAACAAAAGCTCCACGTTGGGCCGCTCGTCGCTGTGCGGGTTGCTGATGCTCTCCAGATTCAGCAGCAGGAAGGCCAGCTGGAACAGGCGCCAGGCGGGCACCTCGGTGGCGTAGCGCGCGGGGCTGCGCTGACGCGCGGCGTCCGCCATGACGCGGTTCGCAAGCCGGAAGGCTTCGCGCGCTTCCTCGTCGCTGGCCAATAGCTCAATGCCCGCGGCAATGCGCCGCGTGGCGTCGCCCGCGCGATACAGCAGCATCTCGCGCGTTGCTTCACGCTGCGCAGACGCGGGTGCACCGGGGGCCTGCAGCGGCAGTTGGCTCTGCTGCACAATCCAGGCGGCGTAGTGCTCGGCCAGGGGCCAGAGCTTGCCGCGCAGCGCCTCACCGCTCAGCTGTTCCGCCAGCGCGTCCATTGAGGTGGTCACGCTCTGGATCTCGAGCGTGTCCACACGCGGCACCACGCTCTGCGGCAGCCACGTCGTGCAGGCGCCTACCACGCTTCCGGCTTCGGTCAGCGCGTCCACGGCGACGCCGTGACCCACCGCCCACTCGCAGTGCTCACGAAACTGCAAGTCGACGACCTTCTCGTCTTCGTCCTCGGAGCTTTCGTCGCGACGGTTGGGCCGCGCCACCAGCCCGCCCGCGTGCCGCAGCTCGAGGCGGACCTGAAAGAGGCAGCTCTCGTCGAACTGGCGGCCTTCGACGAGCGGCCGGCGATTTACCAGGAAGAGGGAGAGCGCCCGCGTCGCCGCGTGCAAGCCGGGCGTGTTGGCGAGCGCCAGGTGACCCTCCAGCCAGAGACCGGGCGCCACCTCATGGCCCAGCTTGAGCCTGGCCGCCTCGAGCGGAAGCTCCACCTCGAGCGTGGGTTGTGGAACGCGCGTCCAGCGCAGCTTCTTCGCGCCGCTGCGGCGCTTGCTGTCGTTGGCGGCGTCTTCGGGCGCGGCCCTGTAGAGCGCGTAGGCAACGCTGACTTTGACGGCGTCGGGCTGCTTTGAAGGGGGCAGCAGCACGGAGAGCCCGATGGAGGCGGGGAACATGCGCGGGCCCTTGGGCGGCGCGTCGGGAGCGGCGCCATCGGGTTCGTCCTCGTCGTCGCCCACGCCCAGCTCGTCTTCCTCGGTGTGCTCCTCCAGCGGCTTTGCGTATTGCGGCGCCAGAAATCCGGTCAGGTACCAGCGTGAGGGCGCGAGCGTCAGCGTCTCGGTGGAGCTTGGCTCGAGCGTGAAGGGGCCGACCAGATCGGCTTCGAGCGCACGCACCAGATGCGCGCGCGCCAGAAGGTGGGGATTGCTGGGCATGGCTGGAGCTGCCTTCATCGTGCTTTCGAGCCGCCGGCGCTCTTACGCGCGGGCGTCGGGGGCGGGGGAACCGAAGGCTTGCGCAGCCCCGGCTTGTGCCGCGGCGCGCTCTTCGGGGGCGCGGCAGGCGCGGCGTGGGCGGCGCTGCGGGAGGTGACGGCAGCGAGGGGGCGCGGCTTGGATTGGATAAGGGCGGGGCGGCGCTCTTCGGCGGCGCGTTCGCTGTTGAGCGCGAACAGGCGATCGATGACCTCGTTTTCGAAGCGTTCGAGCGCGCGGCGCTCCTCGGGCGTGACGGGGGTGCCGTAAGCGGGCACTTGGAGATCGCTCCAGCCGTAGGCGTCGCGCACGGCCGCATCCATGGCTTCGTGCAGCCGCCGCAGCTCGTCCACGCGCGCTTC
>DASQDA010000197.1:0-7501 GCA_035634435.1 Polyangiaceae bacterium | reverse complement strand
CGCCCATGCCGTGATCGGCCGCGATGACCAGATAGGTTTGCTCCCACACGCCGGCGGTCTTCAGGGCTTGCATCAACGTGCCCAGCAGGCCATCGACCTGGACTAGCTGCCGGATGTAGGCGGAGCTCGGGTCGGTCTTGTCCGCCGGACCTCGCCAGGAATCCCGAACGCGCTGCAGATGGATGCGCAGCAGGCGTGCCCCGTCGTCCCGGAGATGGGTGATGGCGCGCTCCACCGTGAGCGCGTCGTCCATCCGCATGCCGTAGTGATAGTCCGGCGTGGTGAAGATCGCGTAGTTGTCGTCACCACCCGAGAAGACGGACTTGATCCCCGCCGCGCGCGCGGCGAGGAAAATGTCATCCATCTGATTCGACTCGAAGAGGTGGCAGCCCGTGTGTACCGCCACATTGCCCGACGTCGCGCGCGCCCAGGGCAGCGTGCCCCCGGGTGAGCCCGCCGGCAGCTCGATGGCCGCGGCAGGGCTGGGGGAATGGGAGGTTTCCACGCGGACGCCGTTCTCGAGCACGAACTGGAGATTGCTGGCACCGCTGGCGACCGCGGTGCGAACGGCTTCGAGCATCACGCCGTCGACGAGGAAGAGCACGACGGTCGTCCTGTCGTCGACCGCTGTGCCGCCCGCGGCGCCGGCGTCACCGCCTGCCGCTGTGCCCGCTGCACCGGCGCCGCCGCCTGCCGCCGTCGCTCCGCCTGCTCCGGCGAGATTGGTGCCGCCAGCCGTTGTCGTGCCCTCGCCGCCGGACGCGCCTGCGGCGCCGCTGCTCGCCGAGGCGCCGCCTGCACCCATAGGCGCGCGCGTGGCGCCCCCGTTGCCGCCCATGCCGAGCGACCCGGCCGCCGCACCAGCGGTGACGCCGCCCGTGGCCGCGCCACCGCTTCCTGCCCCGCTCGTTGCGCCACCACCTGGAGCGCCAGCCGCACCTGCGAGGGTGCCGCCCTGATTGCTTGCAGATTTCTCCGAGCCGCAGGCTGGGCCGAGCCCCGATAGCCACGCCAGCGCGCAGACCGTGAGCGTCGTGGGAATGCCGCGGCCGCGGCGCGGCGGCCTGGAGGCGCCGACGAGCTGAGGAAGCATGGGCGAATACTACTCGCGACGCACCGCCGGGCCACGCCCCTGCGCTGCTCCGAAAGGCGGTGTTGGGGGAGAATCGCGCCCTTCGCGAACGAGCTCATGACGCCCATGCACCCCCTAGCCGCGACGGCAAGCGCAGGTGATAGCGCGTGGCGCAGGAGGACAGAGGCAGCGGCCGATTGCGCTGCTGGTGGAGAGCGCGTCAAGCGACGAATTCTCGCACGTCGCGAGCTCGAATTCGCAGGCACCACCGCCGATAGCGTGATCGTTGTGGCCAGGTGCTGCATTTACCCGCAGCGTGCCAGCAGCATGAGCCCTACCTTGGTTGAATATCCCTCGTCAGCGCAGCCCACCGCCGACGCGTGCTCCGCCAGGGGCGCCCCATGAAGCCCTTCATGGACGAGGACTTCCTGCTCGAGAGTGCCACCGCGGTCGAGCTTTACAGGCAGTATGCGGCGCCGCAGCCGATCATCGACTACCACTGCCATCTCTCGCCCACGCAGATCGCCGACAACCACCGTTTCGACTCGATCACCCAGGCTTGGCTCGAAGGCGACCACTACAAGTGGCGAGCCATGCGCACGGATGGGGTGCCCGAGCGGCTCATCACGGGCGACGGCTCGGATTGGGAAAAGTTCGAAGCCTGGGCTCGCACCGTACCGCGTACCCTGCGCAACCCGCTGTATCATTGGACTCACCTCGAGCTTGGGTTTCCGTTCGGCTGGAAGAGGAAGCTGCTTGGCCCGGACACAGCGCGCGAAGCCTACGAGCATTGCAATGCGCTCTTGCGCGACGACGCGTTCACGACGCAAGGGCTGCTCGCGCAGTACAGAGTGCTGGTGGTGTGCTCGACCGACGATCCCGTCGATAGCCTCGAGCCGCATCGCCAGCATGCACGCAATCCGCAGGCGCGCACCCAGCTGTTGCCCACCTGGCGGCCTGACAAGGCGCTTGCGCTGGACGATCTGGTTGCCTGGAACGCGTGGGTCGACCAGCTGAGCCGAGCCGCGGACGTCTCCATCGGGAGCCACGCTGCGTTGTTGCAGGCGCTGCAAAAGCGACACGACGCGTTTCACGAGCACGGCTGCCGGGCCTCCGATCACGGGCTCGAACGGCTGTTCGCCTGCGACTACACCGAAGCGGAGCTCGGACCGATCTTCGAGAAGGCGCGTGCCGGTCGCCAGCTCAGCCACGACGAGTCGGAGAAGTACCGCTCCGCCCTCTTGTACGAAATGGCTCGCTGGGACCGCCGACGCGACTGGGTACAGCAGTTTCATCTCGGCGCGATGCGCAACAACAACGGCCGCGCGGCTCGCACGCTCGGGCCGGACACCGGCTACGACGCGATCGGCGATTTCCCACAAGCTCGCGCGCTGGTGCGGTTCCTCGACCGTCTGGACGCTACGGACGAGCTCGCCCGCACCATCGTCTATAATCTGAATCCGGCCGACAACGAGGTGTTCGCCACCATCATCGGCAGCTTCCAGGACGGCAGCGTGCCCGGCAAGCTGCAGCTCGGAAGCGCTTGGTGGTTCTTGGATCAGCTCGACGGCATGAAGAAGCAGCTCGACGCCCTGTCGAACATGGGGCTGCTCGCGCGCTTCGTCGGCATGTTGACCGACTCTCGAAGCTTCTTGTCGTACTCACGGCACGACTACTTCCGGCGGCTTTTCTGCAACCTTCTGGGCAGCGAAGCCGAGCGGGGGCTCTTGCCCCACGACGTGAGCCTGCTCGGCCGGCTGGTGAGCGACGTGTGTTTTCAGAACGCGCGTGACTACTTCCGCTTTCGCGTTGCGTAACGCCGATTGCGAACCTTGCTGGTCCGGCAGGAACCGGCCGCGAGCGACGCGGGTGAATTCCCCATTTTCCTGAGCCGTTACCCCGACAGGCAGCGTCCTTGCGTCTGCTCACCGGAGCTCGCTGACGCGGAGTGCAGATGAACCATTGTTCGAATACAAACCCCCACCAGGCGCTCTTCGTCAGCGCTGCTTTCGTATCACTGCTGGGGTTTGCCTTGCCCGCGCACGCTCAGAGTGAGCCTGCCGCTGTTGCTGCGGAGCCACCCGGCGAGGTCATCCCGGCAGAACCGCCAGCCGATGTGCAACCGTCACCAGCGTCCGCGCCCGCAGCGCCCGCGCCAGCCCTGCCGGAGGTGCCGAGCCCCAGCGCGCCGCCCGAGCCGAAAGCTACGGCAACCGAGCCGGCTTCCTGGTTCGATCGCACGCCCTTGACGGCGACGCTCGGCGCGGGCGAGCGCCAGCTCAGCCTCACGTTGTACGGCTTCCTGCAGGCCGACTATATCTACGACACCACGCGGAGCTACGACGACGCCATTGGAACTAGACTCGTCCAGCGCACGGACACTTACGCCGGGACGGTCGGTCGAACGCAATTTTCCACGCGCAACACGCGCCTGGGCTTGTTGTTCGTGTCACCCGCCCTGAGCGGCTTGCGACCGCGAGCCGTGTTCGAGGGGGACTTCTTTGGCAATCAGCCAGAGCACGCTTCCGAGAGCGAGCTGTACGACAGTCCGGCATTCCGTCTGCGGCATGCGTACGTCCATCTGGAAAACGATTACGTCGACGTGTTGCTCGGGCAAACCTACGACGTCTTCGGGTGGCAGAATCTCTTCTTTCCGGCTACCGCCGAGTTCCTCGGCCTTCCCAATCAGGTCTTCTCACGCCACACGCAGCTGCGCTTGGCGCGCACTTTCGGTAAGGCCGCTCCCTTCGGCGTCACGCTGGCAGCGGCCGCCGTGCGCCCGGGGCAGCGGGACTCGCAGATCCCCGACGTGAATGCAGGACTGCTTTTGAGCCTGAATGGCTTGCGCGGCATCACCACCAAGGGCAACGCCGGCACCGAGGCCCTGCCACTGTCGCTGGGAGTGTCGGGCACGCTGCGCCACTTCAAGGTCGATGCTTTCACCCCGCCACCCACGCAGACCTCCAACGGCGTGCTCGGCTGGGGGGTGTCGGTAGATGCGTTGCTGCCTGTCATCCCAGCCGACAATGAAGACGACCGTGGCAACCGCCTGACGCTGACTGGCTCGTTCGTGACGGGCAGTGGCATCGGCGATTTGCTGACCGTCACCGGCGGGGCAACCTTCCCGACGCTACCGAACCCGGCGCAAGCGAATCCGCCGCCCGAGTATCACGGCAACGTGGACGCGGGCCTGGTCTCGTTCGATACCCAGGGCGTCCTGCACACCATCGACTGGCAGGCGTTCCGCGTCGGGCTGCAGTACTACCTGCCGCCGAGCGGGCGCTTCATTCTCGCTGCCAACTACACGCAGGCGCATTCGAAGAACTTGAGCGATCTGTTTCCGCGCGGCGGCGCCGAGATCGAGCTGCAATCGCGAGTCGCGGACAAGTCGCTGTATGCAGACGTAAATCTGTTCTGGGACGCAACGCCCGCCGTGCGGCTCGGTGTGGCGGGCTCCTACAGCAAGGTCGAGTACCTCGACGGCGACAGCCCCGATAACATCCGCTGCCGCGCTCAAGCGCTCTATTTCTTCTAGCAGCCGCTGGCTGCGCCGGCCCCGCTATTCGAGGTCGCAGCAATAGAGCGTGGCGGGATAGCCCTCTGCGCTCGTGCCGCGGAAGCCCGCTTCAGGGCAGCTCATCACCAGGTAGTCGTCTGCCGGCGTGTCGGGGCCATAACAAGCAAAGCCAAAGCGACCCGGTGCACAGCCAGGTACTTCGGTATGGCCGACGCACGTGCCCCCCACGGGTAACACCGCGGGCATGTGACAACAGTACGCCTTGTACTGCGGGTTTGGCGCCTGCATGGGCACGGAGCACTGCGGATGGAAGTAATCGGCGCGGCTCTTGTTGGGCCCGAGCTGCTCGCCGCGCGGCAAGCTGCCGCCCTTGCACAGAAACCCCATCAGCCGATCGGAGCAACCCACCGCATCGGTCTGCTGGCAAGCGGGAGCCTCTGGCTGCCCCGAGCAGCAATACTCGACCAGCTGTCCGCGTTGAATGCCGTTGCTACACGCGATCGCTGCGTTCAACGACTCGGGTCGATTCGAGCCCCAGCACTCGTAACCGACCTCCGTGCCCTCGCAGTCCGACACGGGATCGTAAGCACAGCTCGTCGGCTGCGGCGTGCAGCAGTAGCCTTGATTGCCGCTGCCATCCATCAGCGCACGCTCCGCGCAGACGAGCCCGCGCGGCACACCTTCATCGTACCTGGAGCTGGCGTCGGGTCTTGCGGAGCCGCTGCACGAGTAGCCGACGAGCCCGGTAGGAGCCAGCACGTTGCCGTAACCCGGCGCGCGGCAGTCCACCACCGTCTCTGTGACGACCTCACACGTTCCCTCCGGCGCGCTGAGATCCTCCGGGAAACATGCTGCGAGGCTCAGTCCCACGAACGGGACCAGACCGGCAACCGTGGTCGTGCGTCTTCTTGTCAGGAGCATGGGTGCTACTTGAGCCAACCGTCAGGCATCTGGGGCGTGGGAAGCGTTGGGAACACGCAGCGCCGCGGCTCACTCGGTCCGGAGATGGAATCCGTCAACGTCACGTCGGGCCCTTGGGGCTTGAAGTTGACGTTGCCGGGTCCGAGCTGGACGTCCACGTACTCCGCCGCCACGGCTTGTGGACCGATGTTGTCGATGACGACGTTGTCGAGCGATATCGGCCCAGCCCTGCGCGCCGTGCTGTGACCCTCGATGGTGACCACGGGCTGCTTGTTGTTGATGCAGCTGACGTGCCGCACGTTCTGAAAGTTTACCCGCTTGAACTCGGGATAATAGTCGCCAGCAAACAGCGGGTTGTAGGCGGTGCTGATCAGGATCGCGTTGTTCATGTCGCGCATACAGATGTCGCGGAACGTGATGTGATCGACGAGCCCGCCGCGACTGATGTCGGATTTGATGCGAATGCCATTGAAGTCGCCAGTGGTTGCATCGTGCCCAACGGAACGCGACGCGGCGTCGATCGTCAGATCGTAGACCAGAACGTTTTGCACGCCGCGCTCGAGGCCGGTCGTGCCCGCGACCTGGCCGTAGGTCTCACTCCCGATGGACATACCGTGGCCAGTACCGAAATGGTTGTGCGCGATGATCAGGTCCTTGACCAGATGGCCGCCTTTAATGGCGATCTGATCGTCGCTCGTGCTCACCGTGTTGCAAGCGATCACCCCGCACGTAGCCTTGTCGGTGGTGCCCGGATCGATGCCGTCGGTGTTGCGCGCGAAGTGCGGCGTCATCAGCAGCCCCTGACTGTTGTGCGACTTCGAGGGCGTCAGGATGTTCACGCCCCACACGATGTAGCCTTTGCCCGGTGAGTCGCAGACTCCGTCCGCCGGGTTCGAGGTGATCTTCACGTGGAACTTGGGCGAGTTGTGCAGCGAGATGCGATACATCAGAAAGCCGGTCGTTCCGCGCGCCAGGTTCACTAGCGTCGGGTTACCGATGCTGCCGTTGACGGCGCGCAGCGCGCCCGAGAGTTGCCACCAGGAATAGTCGCGCCCAACGAGCGGCTCGCCACCCTGGCCGTCGATGGCTCCGTCACCGACGATACCCGGGCTCGCGCCCATTACCGTGATGAAGTCCTGGCACGCTTGCGAGTCGTTCATGCCCGGAACGCCGCAACTGCCCGTCTTCTGGTAGAGCTCGGGCTGCCGCGACGCGTACAGCGTCACGCCGCGATCCACCCAGAGCACGACGCTGTCGACGTCCAGATGGGCGGTGATGAAGACGTTGTTGGCGCCGTCTGCTACGAGCTTTACAGCGCGCCCCTTGCACGCCTGGAGTGCTGCTTGCACCCGAGCAGTGTCGAGCCTGCTCTCATCAGGGCTCGACTTGTCGGCCAGCAGCGTCTGACACACGTCCGTGGGGAACGTGGGCTCCGGGGGCAAGTTGGGGTCGCCCTGACCGCAGACGGCGTTGCCGCCTGCAGTCTCGAAGGCGAGCTCCGGAGACGAGCCACAGGTGTACTCGTAGTCCGGAGCCTCCTCGTTGAGCGGCGCACAGGCGAGGCCGCTCACTGCTGACACCACGAGCGTGCCGAAGCAGGTGCGTCGAAAGGTCCATCGCGAAATCATTGCAAGCTCGTCGTTTCCACCGGCCGAAGCCCTGGGTCGTTTAGCAGCCGGCACCACTGGGACACGGCCAAGCCGTGGCGCTCGCGCACGTCCAGGTACGTGCGCCGTTGGCATTCGGCTGCTGACACACGCAATAGCCGACCTTGGACGCGCCGGCCGACTCGAGGTAGCTGTTGTTGAGGTTGCAAGCCGTGCACGCGGTCGCGGTGCAGGGCTTGGACGATTGCGGCATGGTCGTGCCACAGACCGCTGAGTCGATCATCGCGGGAACCTTGAAGCAGGAATAATCGCCGGCCGCTGGAAACGCGCACTCGCCCTCGACGTAGGCGCCCGAGGTGCACGTCTCGGGCTTCCAGCCGACTG
>DASQDA010000196.1:0-4328 GCA_035634435.1 Polyangiaceae bacterium | reverse complement strand
CCCGCGTGTCACGGGCTCCCGCGCGGGCACGCTCGCCGCGATGCAGGCGCGGGCCGCACTGGGTGTGCCTTCGGGCCGCAGCGCCAGTCGCTCGCCGCTGCGCTCCAGCTCGAACATTTGCTTTTCGACGATTTCGGTCGTCTCGCCCGTTGCGCGCACGAAGAGCTCGAGCATCTCGAGCAAGGGGGTCCGCACTTCCGAGTACCCGTGCAACTCGACCGTCTGGCGAAAGGCCTGCTCCAGGCGCTGCCAGCGTTCGATCTCTCCGGGGAGGATATCGTTCATCCCCTTGACGGCGCGAAACTGCATGGGTTTTCCGAGGTCGGCGCTGGCTCCTTACGCCACGCGCCCCGCGCTTATGCTCGGAGGTGGGGGTCGGGTCAAGCAGAGGATGCGAGAAGTCGTGCTACATCCAGCGCGCGATGCGCGCAGCGGGAGTCGACTTCGGCAAGGTCCGCGTCGGTTTAGCCGTGGCCGATGAGCTTGGCCTGATGGCCCACCCGCGCCCGTACCTGGATGGACGTGACGCTGCCCGCGTCGTGCACCAGCTTGCGGACCTGGCGCAAGCCGAAGGCATTGGCGTGTTCGTGGTTGGCCTGCCACGCGAGCTTGACGGCCGAGAGGGCGTCTCCGCCCGCCGCGCCCGCAAATTTGCCAGTAGGTTGGCTGAGCGCACCAGCGCGCGGGTCGTGCTCCTCGACGAACGGTTGACCACGCGTGAGGCAAGCGGTCGGCTGCGCGCGCAAGGTCTCGACAGCCGCGCTCAGCGTGAGCGGATCGATAGCGCTGCCGCTGCAGTGCTACTTCAGAGCTGGCTGGATACGAGACCGAGGGCCGCGAGGTGAGCTCGGAGCGCCGAGCCCAGCGACCGCGTGGCCGGAGCCGAGCGCGCCGCTCGTTCTCGAGCATCCCGCCCCGCGAACGACGCGCCCGATCGCGACCGCGCGGTTGGGTGGGCGTGCTGGTGTTCGTGGCTAGCTTCGGCGTCGCGCTGCTGCTGGCGGCCGCGTTACTGCTCGGCTGGGCAACGCTCCCGGCCAGCGCGGGGGAGCGCCGCGTGCGCACCGAGCTCACCGGTCGTGAGACCCCACGCGAGACGGCGGAACGCTTGGTCGAGCTCGGCTTGCTCGAGAGCCCTCGACTGTTCGCCGTCTATCTTGGCTGGTTCGCTCCCGGCATTACCGTCGCGGGCGGTCCCCACCTGCTGCGTGAAGGCCTGTCGCCACGGCGCCTCGTGCAGCGTCTCGCACGGCTGCCGACGCGACCCTCACTGCGGGTGACCTTGCCCGAGGGTTACAACCAGCTGCAGATCGCCGAGCGCCTGGAACAAAACGAAATCTGCACCGCTGGCGACCTGCGGCGAGCCGCCTCCGACTTGGAGCTGCTCGCTCAGCTGGGCATCCACGGCAGCAGCGCCGAAGGATACTTGTTTCCCTCCACCTACGAGCTGTTCGTCAACTCGGACCCGAAGAATGCGGTGCGTCTACTGGTCGCAGAGACGCGCAAGCGTCTGGCGCGCGTCGATGCGCGCACCGGTGGCGCCCTTGCGCAGCTGGCGGAGAGGCGAAGCTTTGGCGAGCGGGAGGTGCTCACGCTCGCCTCCATCGTCGAGCGCGAGGCCGGGAGCCCCGAGGAGCGCCCGCTCGTTGCCAGCGTTTTCTACAACCGTCTCGACGACCCGAGCTTCCGTCCGCTGCGCATGCTCCAGTCGGATCCCACGGCTGCCTACGGATGCGCGATCGCGGCAGCCCCGGCGCCGAGCTGTGCCGCGTTCACAGGCCGCGTGACGCCAGAGATGCTGCGGGACGCAGCCAACCCTTTCAACACATACCGACACGCCGGGCTACCGCCGGGACCCATCGCCAATCCCGGCGAGGGCGCGATCGAAGCCGTCTTGCGCCCGGCTCAGTCTCCTTACTTGTACTTCGTTGCCGATGGCCGCGGGCGCCACCGCTTCAGCCGCACGTTCGAGGAGCACCGCCGCGCCATTCCACGTTGAGCGGCGCCAACGATCCAATTCACTTCGCCAGAACTTGGGATTTGGCGCTAGACTGCGCCGCTCGAAGTCGAGCGTCGACCTGCGAGAGCTCTCTGTGCCATGAAGCTTCCCATCGTTCTCGTGCCGCATCCCCACGTTCGCGTCGATGAGCAGGTGCTGGGCGGCAGTCCCTACGTGCTCGGATCGCGTGTTCCGGTGCGGCGCTTGTGGGGGTTCTTCCGAGGCGGCACCAGCGTTGAGCGCATCCTCAAGCGTTACCCTCAGCTCGGGCCTGCCAAGGTCTTCGACGCGCTTGCGTTCGCGCTCGACAACCCTGAAGTGCTCGAGGCCGACATTCAGCGCGAAGAAGAAATCCTTGCTCGCGCCTCGCACCGTCTGCCGAAAAAGCCCATCTCTGACGACCAGATGGAGTTGCCTTTCGCCGGGGAAAGTCGCGCACGGGCGTCAAGCGACATCAGCGGCAAGCGTTGAGCAGCCTGTTCCGGCCGACCGGGCTGCCTCAACTTGATAACACGACATTTTCCAGGGAAGCCACTTCAGTGTAGCGTCTCCTCCGATTGCGGCCTCCTCGGCCGCGAGGAGGAATGAGACTCATGACCGCTTCGAGAGGTCGTTCAAAGACCGGTACCTTAATGGCCTGCGTGATTGTACTCGCGGCGCCTGCTCTTCTAGTGGACTGCGGCAAGATGCCTGGTGGTGGCAAAGTACCCGGTGTGCCCGGAAGCCCTGCGGGTTGCCCAGCGGATATTCACGACGCGTCTGCCATCATGAACGCAAATTTCTGGCTCGACGGCGAGCTCGAAGGCAAGGTGAAAGCAGCCCTCGCGGCTGGAGCCAACCTGCAAAACATCGCCGTCAAGGTCGAAGGCGACGTGACGACCGCCTGCAGCAACCTGGCCAAAGATCTGGGTGTCAGCGAGGACGCCCTCAAGCCCGCCGAGGCCGGTCCTGGCAAGGCGTCCGAGGCTGCGTGCAATGCGGCGATCAAGGCCGTCAATGACACCAAGGCGAAGGTAGGCGGGCGGATCGTGGTCAAGGCCGAGCCGCCCAAGTGCTCTGCCTCCATGAACGCCATGGCCGAGTGCTCTGGCGGCTGTGACGCAACGATCAAGCCCGGCGAAGCCAAGGTGACTTGCGAGGGCGGTGAGCTCAGCGGCAAGTGCGAAGGCAAGTGCGAGGGCAGCTGTGCGGTGGAGGGTTCCGCCAAGTGCTCCGGGACCTGCTCGGCGAAGTGCGAAGGCACCTGCAAGGCCGATTTCTCTGGCAGCTGCGACGGCACCTGCAACGGCACCTGCGACGGCAAGGACACCAAGGGCAAGTGCGCAGGCACCTGCGAGGGCCGCTGTGACGGCAAGGCGAGCGGCAATTGCGCTGGCGAATGCCAAGGCGAGTGCGGCGGAACCTGCACCATGGCAGCCAAGGCCGATTGCGAAGGCACCTGCTCCGGTGGCTGCAGCGTGGAGTTCAAGGAGCCCCGCTGCACGGGCAACGTGAAGCCGCCCGAGATGAGCGCTGAGTGCAAAGCCAAGTGTGATGCCGAGGTCAGCGGCAAGCTCGAGTGCACGCCCGGCCATGCGTATGCCCGAGCCGAGGGCGCGGCGGACGTGCAGGCTGCAGCCAAGCTGCGCGCCGCCATCGAGAAGAACCTGCCTGCCTTGCTGAAGGTGAGCGTTGGCATGAAGGACAATCTGGCCGGTGTGGCCGGGAACGTTCAGGCCTCGCTCGAGGGCGTGCGCGGCGCGGTCACGGCTGGCGGAGCGTCGGCGTTGAAGGTAGCGGGCTGTCTGGCGGCGTCGATCGACGCGCAAGCCAAGGCCGCCGTCTCGATCAACGTCTCCGTCAAGGCCAGCGCCTCGGCGAGCGGCTCGGTCACTGGCGGCACCTGAGCCAGTCAGCGAAGCGTGAGTGATGCTCGGGGTTCGTGGCTTCCACGGACCCCGAGCTTTTTCGTATTTACGCGGTCAGGCGCTTGCGGCCAGGTCTTTGCGCGCCGCCTGAGCCATGTCGCTCGCCAGGCTGCGCAGCACCTTGGGCTCGGGGCCTTCGAGCATCAAACGCAGCTTGGCCTCCGTGCCGCTCCAGCGCACCAGCACCCGGCCGTCCTTGCCGAGCTTCTTCTCGGCGAAGGCAATGCGGCGGGTGAGCTCGGGCATGTCCTGAATCGGTCGGCGCGCGGGCAGCGAAAGGTTCTCCAGTAGCTGCGGCACCCGCTGCATCACACAGGCGAGCTCGCTCAGCGGCTTCTGCTCGCGCAGCAGTATGGCGAGCACCTGCAACGCCGCGACGGTGCCATCACCCGTGGTGGCATGGTCAGAGAAGACGAGGTGGC
>DASQDA010000195.1:0-2566 GCA_035634435.1 Polyangiaceae bacterium | reverse complement strand
GCCTGTTCGTCTTCCTGGGCGCGGCTCAAGAGCGGGACACGAGCCGCTCCGCGCAAGCGCTGTCGCAATTGTCTGCGGGCGAGGTCTGCGACCCGGCAGCCATTCTGCTCGCACCGACGGATGATCTCGGCGACCTGGTCGACCACGCGCTGCGCAACGCGCAATCGAGCTATGCGGTCGTGCACGGTACGGAGCTCGTCGGCGTAGTTTTGCGCGACGAGGCCGTGGCGGCGGTGCCGCGGCTCGGGCTGCGGGCGAGCCTGAGTGAGGTGTTGCGCCGCGACCTCACAGCCGTGGAAGCGGACACGCCGCTCGTGGAGCTACGGGCTCGCATCGCCGAGCGGGGCCTGCCCGTCGTCGTCACAGAAGGGCGTCGCTTCATGGGCGTGCTTGGCATGGAGGATCTGGCGCGCATTGCCGGCTTGTCGCGCCGACTGGCCGCAGCAGGCATTCGACGTCCGCGCGGCGAAGTCTTGCCGCCTCCCGTCAGCGCGAGTCGATGGCCGCCCGGAGCGGCCGGTTGAACGCCCACATGGCGAGACCTGCGCCCACGCCTAGCACCGTGAGCAGCGAGAAGAACGCCTCGTGTGACCAGCGCGTGTAGAGCACTCCAATCGCTCCGCTGAGGAAGTTCCCGAGGAAGCTCGAGAGGAACCACATTCCCATCATCATCGAGACGATGCGCGCCGGCGATACCTTGGTGACAAGGGAGAGTCCCACGGGCGACAGATAGAGCTCGCCGATCGTCAGCATGGACACGCACACGAGCAGCCACAGCAGGCTTCCTTTGCCGTCGCCCACGGCCTGTGCCCCGGCAATCATCACCACGAACGAGATGCCCAGGAGCGTGGAACCAATTGCCATCTTGCTCACGCTGGTGGGCTCGGTGCCGCGACGGGCTTGCCAGCGCCAGAAGACGTCCAGCAACGGAGCGAACAGGATGATGAAGAACGGGTTCATGGACTGAAACCAGGTGGACGGTAGCTGAAACCCGAACACCACCGGCCAGACGGTGCGTTCGTCCGCCCAGGTCTGCATGGTGTTGCCTTGTTGCTCGTAGACCGCCCAGAACACGATGTTGAGCGCGCAGAGCGCGATCAGGGCCCACACGCGACGCTTCTCGTTGGCGTCGAGCGGCTGCTGGGTTGGCTTGTTGTCGAGACGTGCCCGCGTGAGCGTGTCGGCCGCCAGGTATCGCTGGCCCGCCAGATACACGGTGAGCCCCAGCAGCATTCCCACGCCCGCCGCCGCGAAGCCATAGTGCCAGCCGTATACTGCGGCCAACGTACCGCACACGAAGTTGCAGATGAAGGCGCCCAGATTGATGCCCATGTAGAAGATCGTGAACGCTCCATCGCGGCGAGGATCGCCCGGGGCATAGAGGCTGCCTACCTGACTCGATACGTTCGGTTTGAACGCGCCATTGCCCACGATCAGCAGGGTCAAGGCGATGAAGAACGCGCTCTCGACGGCCATCACGAAGTGGCCCACGGCCATCAGCACCGCTCCGACCACCACGGTCTTGCGCTGCCCGAGCCAGCGATCGGCAACGATGCCACCCAGGAGGGGCGTCGCGTACACGAGCGCCGTGTAGGTGCCGTAGAGCAGGGAAGCGGACTCTTGAGGGTTCGCAGGGAGCAGACCCGAGATGACGTCCCACAAGAAGACGTCGCTCGGATTGCCTTCGACGGGCGGGCAGGGCGGACTCTTCTGCTTGCAGCCTTGGAGAGCTTCGCGCGCCGTGACGAACAGGTAGTTCGCCATGTACAGCTTCAGTAACCCGCGCATTCCGTAGTAACTGAAACGCTCCCACATCTCCGAGAAGAACAGGATCAGCAGCCCGGGGGGGTGCCCGAAGCGCCGTTCGAACGCAGTCAGCGGAACGGGGCGTGCAGATTCGGCGATCGCGGGCAGCTCGGCCATGCACGGCGACGTTACACCGGCCCTCGGCTGTAGGGCCAGGCTTTGACGACGGTCCGCTTGGCTGACCGAGCACGGCTGCTGCGCTCGCGCGGGGAGGCCGATGGCTCGCGAGAAAGCGCTATGCCACGGCCGGGGCAGGCGTAAGCTGCTGGCCCTGGTGATGTCTACGGCAAGTCCTGTGTTTCCGGCGACGCAACCCGGCGACGCCCCGAGCGTGGTCGCGGCTCTCGAATCCGGCAGGACCGAGTGGCAGCAGGGGGGGCTCCGCGAGGCAGTGCGTTGGATTCATCGAGCCGCCGACGCAGCGGAGTCCTCCGGCGACGATTTGCGCGCTTTGACGCTGGCCCGGATCGCAGCCGACCTGATTGGCGCCCTCGATCAGCCTCTGCCGAGACCTCGCGACGAGGCTGCGGCGCTCGCGCCGTGTGACGACTTCAACGATCAGACGATCGTGGACTCGCCGGACACCGCCATCGCGCGCCAGGCTTTTCCGGGCAATCTCCTGGCGGCGGAGCCCCGGGAGATCACCCCGCCGACGCCCCCCGCTGCGCTTCCCAGGGCGCCCTTGACCCGGATCGCGACGGCCCGCGCGGCGCTGCGCGTCTGTGTGAGCCAGCGCCCCGCCCAGGACGGGGCGCTGCAG
>DASQDA010000194.1:0-1523 GCA_035634435.1 Polyangiaceae bacterium | reverse complement strand
GCAGGATCTGCCGCGCGTGCTCGTTCCCCGGCACGCGCGGGTCGCCCAGCGCGCCCAGGAGGACGGCGCCGTAGTTGGCCTCCAGGTCGGCAAACTCGGCGTCGGTGATGGTCTGGCCCGTCTCCAGGTAGCGGTCGGCGCCGTGCGGCCACTCCACCAGCTCGAGCGCGGGGCCGCCGTGCTCCTCCAGCGCGCGCAGCACCTTCACCGCCTCGCGCGTGACTTCCTTCCCGACGCCGTCGCCGGGGATGACCGCGATGCGCGCCATGACCGTCCGGGGTGCAGATTGGATGCGTTTTTCAGGGACGGCGGAAGATATCACGGCAGCGTCGGACCTGCATCTCGCGCAGAGTTGGTATGAGAAGGCCGACCCCCGGCCGGTCGCGGCGTAACGTAGATTCCGTTCGCCAGGAAAGTGACCGTTCAACGGGCGTGAGCCCAGGAGCCGGGGGCCGACCATGTCGAGTCAGGAGATCTTCCCCAATGTAACCGTCGGGCTGGATCTTGGGGACAAGGTTAGTCGGATCTGCGAGATCGACTTCGCCGGTAAGATCGTGAAGACGGCCGCAGTCGCCACCACGCCAGGGGGGATCGAGCGATACTTTGGTGGACGGGCGCGGTGCCGAGTGGTTCTGGAGGCGAGCACACATTCGCCGTGGGTGTCGCGTCAGCTGAAGGAGCTGGGGCACGAGGCCGTGGTGGCGAACACGAGCGAGGTGTACGCGAAGCGTCCGCGGAAGCGGCGCAATGATCGGACAGACGCGGAGTTCCTGGCGCGCCAGGGACGTGCGGACGTGGAGCTGCTGCATCCGATCAAGCACCGCAGTGCCGCGGCACAGCAGGACCTGGCGCTGTTGCGTGCACGCGATCAGCTGGTGGGGGCTCGGAGCAAGCTGATCAGCCACGTGCGCGGCGCGGTGAAAGCGCTGGGTGCACGGATCAACAAGTGCTCCACGGAGGTTTTCGCGAAGCGAGCTGCTGCCCAGGTGCCCGAAGCGCTGCGCCCGTCGCTGTCGCCGCTGCTGGAGGTGATCGAGGACCTGACGAGGCGGATCGGCGCGATGGACGAGCAGGTGGAGCGGATGATCGAGGAGCACCCCGCGGCCGTGCGCCTGCAGCAGCCCCGTGGCGTCGGTCCGCTGACGGCACTCGCGTTCGTGCTGGCGGTGGAAGATCCGGCGAGGTTCAAGCACAGCCGCCAGGTCGGAGCGTACTTCGGACTGGTGCCCAAACTCGACGACAGCAGCGACTCGTCGCCGCAACTGCACATCACCAAGGCCGGCGACGCGCTGGTGCGCAAGTACCTGGTCAGTGCTGCGCGCTACATCCTGGGCCCGTTCGCAGGAGATTGCGACCTGCGCCGCTACGGTGAGGCGATCGCGGCGCGCGGCGGGAAGAACGCGAAGAAGCGGGCAGCGATTGCAGTAGCGCGAAAGCTCGCGGTGATGCTGCACCGACTCTGGGTCAGTAACGTCGAGTACGACCCCGACTGGCTGCAGCGGCAGCGTGCCGCCTGACGGTAC
>DASQDA010000193.1:0-2964 GCA_035634435.1 Polyangiaceae bacterium | reverse complement strand
CCGAGTGACCACGCGACGCGTGGTGGTCGAGACGGGCGTCCTGTCCAAGCGGCTCGAGCAGATCGACCTGTACCGCGTGCAAGACTACGCGGTGGACAGGCCCTTTGGTCAGAGGCTGCTCGGCACGGGCAATCTGATCCTGACGACTCTCGAGCGCTCCACTCCCGAGCTGCGTCTGAGCGGAATCAAGACAGACGTCGTTCAGCTCTACGAACGCGTCCGCGCCGCGACCGAGGGCGATAAGCTGCGGCGCAACGTGCGGCTGGTCGACTACGAATAGAGCTCTGGCGAGGCGCGGACGGCGTCAAGGCTCGCTCGGGCCAGCTGGCGGGCGAGGATCGCAGCCACGCACCGACACCCCGGGCAGGGCGGCGCAGCGCGTGTTGGGTGGGCAGTCGTGATCGGCGTGACACACCGTGGTGAGGGGAACGTGCGTGCCCGATCGCGGATGCACGAAGGTACCCGTGCACGCCTCGGCGCGGGTGCAGGCCACGAGCAGGGTGCGGTCAGCCGGATCGACGCAGCACACCTTTCCATCACGGCAGTCTTCGGGTCCGTCGCACAGGAGCACCGTGCTGTCGCCGCTGGTTGCCGCGGGACACGCCAACGCCGATTCGACGCACGTGAAGGTTTGCCCCGCCGCGCAGCAAACGTTGGCACAACGCTGCTCTCCGCAGCCGATCGTCACGCCTCGAACGCTGTCATCCGTCTCCTCGACGATGCGCAGGCGCCCCTCCACCGGCGCCACCGCGACGCTGGCGCGAATGCTTTTCGCCGCGCCGGCCGCTAGCCAGGACTTGTTGAAATCAACGCGCGTTCTGCTGCCCAGACTGGTGAAGGTCATGCCTTGACTCGTCTGCTGAAAATCCGCGGACTTGCGGAAGAGCTGCCGCTTCACCGCCACCACCTTGGTGAGCGTGTAGCGTTGACCGTAGAACTCCACCTCGTCGGCGTAAAGGTTGCGCAGGGCCTCCGCGTCATGCCGATTATGGGCGTCGTTCCAAAGTTGCAGGACGCTGGCCGCCGTCTGGGGCATCGCAGCAGCGAGCGACTGATCCTCGTGCGGCAGCTCTAGCCTGGGGGTCCCGCTGGGAAGGGAGGCCCTCGCCGCTGGCAACCCTGAGGCGTGCGGCGAGCCAAGGCGCGGCACGGCTGAGCCCGTCGCCCGCGGAGGGACTGCCGGCGTTACTTCGCGGGGGAGTCCGCCTCGCTGGCGCGGCGTGAGCACCAGCGCGAGTGCCATCAACACCAGGGCGGCACCGAGCACGAGCGCGCCGGATCGCAGGGCAGACGCCCTGCGGGTGGAGTGGCCGGAGTGCGTGCGCAACATCTCGGGGTCGGCGTCGCCCGCTGCGGATCGCCGGCGGCCTGCAACAACCACCTGTGCGGCAAGCGTGCGGCCCTCTGCGTCCTGCTTGGCGAGCGCTCGTGTCGGCTCCGCGGTTCTGGGGACCGGACTCGTGTGACGGCCAGGGCTGGCGGGTGTTCCGGGGCTCGCCGGCGTCACCCGGTTGGCCTCGCTCTCCGCCTGCGCCGAAAAGGCCTCGAGCGCGCGCCGCAGCTCGTCAGCCGACGCAGGCCGATCGGCGACGTTCAGGGCGGTGGCTCGAGAGACGATGTCCACGAGCGCCCGTGGGGTGTCCGGTGCTAGCTCGAGCAGCGGCCACAGATCGCCCGTCAGCGCCTCACACGCGAGCCCGTCGTCGGTGGTTGCGCGGAAGGGCGACCTCCCGGCAAGCATCTCGAAGAGCAAGATGCCCACCGAGTACACGTCTGCACCAGGCCCCGTCCGGAGAGGATCGCGGATCTGCTCTGGCGCCATGTACGCGGGCGTACCCAGCAGAGTGCCCGAACGTGTCAGGCGCTTGAACGTGTCTTGCGGGATCGAGTCCTTCGCGATCCCGAAGTCCACCAGCTTCAACACCGGACCGTTGGCCGCTTGCACGACCAGCACGTTCTCCGGCTTCACGTCGCGGTGCACCACGCCCAGCGCGTGCACTGCCTCCAGCCCGTCGAGCAGTTGAGTCGCGAATGCGACCGCCTTCAGCGGCGGCCAAGGGCTTCCGAGCAGCGCCGCCAGGCTCGCGCCGTCCACGAACTCCATCACGATGTACGGCAGACCGTTGAGCTTGCTGACGTCCAGGATGCGCACCACATGCTCGTTGTCGATGCGGGCACAGAGGCGGGCCTCGGCGAGAAAACGCTCCGCAACACTCGGAAGGTGAGCCAGCTCTGGAAGCGGGAACTTCAGCGCGACACTCTTGCCAAGCAGCTCGTGGTGGGCCTCGAACACGATGCCCATACCGCCATCGGCGACAACCCGCAGCACGCGGTACTTGCCTTCCAGGAGATCCCCCACCTTCGGCAGCGTCGCGGCGAGCGTCACCCGGCTCCTCGCACACTTTCCGAATGCATGGTTTTAGCAGTCTAGCGTGCTGCTCAACCCGAACCAGCCATTGATCCTGGCCACCGCACGTCACGCTAGGCGCCAAGAAACGCGCCCGGGCAGATCGCTCGCGTGTATCTGTCGAGGGGGATCTCACCCATCCTCGCAGCGGTCGCACAGGTCCCTGCTCAGCGGGAGGCAGTGAGCTCAGGGGCTCCGAAAGGAGAGGCAGTAGACGAGCTGGTGCGCGCTACGGATGTTCCAGAGCCAGGGCAGCGTCAGCTGTGGCGCGCTCATCAAGCTCGGCGAAGCAGCGACTTGAGCGAGCAAGTGGGTCGGGTCGGGATGCAGCTCGAGCGAGCCGGCTTCGACCTCCCGCTCGACGAAGGCTTGCAGCGCCTCGGGGCTACTCTCCGTAAGCTGCAGGAGCTCGGGAGCCGCGTCCGAGGACGCCACGTCAAAGGCGAGAAACCCGCTACCGCCCGCGGCCGTCGATCCCGAGAGCGTGGTCAGATGCACGGCCGTGGTGACGGCCTCCAGCTTGGACCAGGCGATCTCGGGCATCACCCAGGCAAACT
>DASQDA010000192.1:0-4806 GCA_035634435.1 Polyangiaceae bacterium | reverse complement strand
GGGCCGTTGACGCCCATCGGCGAGAGCTCGCGCACCGGCACCAAGATCGGCTTCAAACCCGATCACGAGATCTTCACGAGCCTCGAGTACAACTACGACCTGCTCGCCAATCGCCTACGCGAGCTGGCCTTTCTCAACTCGGGCTTGATCATTCGCCTGAGCGACGAGCGCGGTGAAGGTCGCAGCGAGACGTACGAATACAAGGGAGGCATTCACGAGTTCGTCTCGTTGCTCAGCAAGAGCAAAGAGCCCGTTCACGAGGACGTGATCGCCTTTACCGGTGAGTTTCCCACGGGCGACGGCAAGGCCAATATCATGATTGACCTCGCCCTGCAGTGGACCAACAGCTTCACCGAGCACATCCTCTGTTACACGAACAACGTCTTCAATCGCGAAGGCGGCACGCACCTCACCGGTTTGCGCTCCGCCTTGACGCGTTCGTTGAACAGCTACGGCCAGGCGCAGAACCTGTTCAAGGAAGCCAAGAACGGGTTGACCGGCGACGACACGCGGGAAGGGGTGATCTGCGTCATTCACGTGAAGCACCCGGACGCTTCCTTCGATTCGCAAACCAAGAGCAAGCTGGTGTCGAGCGAAGTGAAGGGCATCGTCGAGAACGCCGTCAACGAGGCGCTCGCGCGCTATTTCGAGGAACACCCGCAGACCGCCCGCAAAATCCTGGAAAAGGCCGTCATCGCCGCCAAGGCCCGCGAAGCGGCGCGCAAGGCGCGAGAGGTCGTGCGCAAGGGTGTGCTCGACCACACCTCGTTGTCCGGCAAGCTCGCTGACTGTCAGAGCAAGGATCCGAGTCTCAGCGAGCTCTACTTGGTCGAGGGCGAGAGCGCTGGTGGCAGCGCCAAGCAGGGACGCGATCGCCATTTCCAGGCGATCTTGCCGCTGAAGGGCAAGATCTTGAACGTGGAGCGTGCCCGGCTCGACCGCATGCTCTCCTCGCAAGAGGTCGCCACGCTGATCTCGGCGCTGGGGTGCGGTATCGACGAGAGCGGCCAGTTCGACGTCTCGAAGCTGCGTTATCACAAGGTCATTCTGATGACCGACGCCGACGTGGACGGCAGCCATATCCGCACCTTGCTGCTGACCTTCTTTTATCGGCAGATGCGCGACGTGATCGAAAAGGGCTACCTCTACATTGCGCAGCCGCCGCTCTACGGTGTGCGCAAGGGCAAGAAGGTCTTGTACTTGAAAGACCAGGCGGGCCTCGATCGCTTCCTCATCGAAAGCGGCATCGAGGGCGTGTCCGTCCAGGCACAGAAGGGGCCGGCGCTTGCCGGTTTGCCGCTGTTCAATCGGGCAACACGCCTGCGTTCGCTGCGCGGTATTCTCAGCAAGATCGATCGGCGTGCCGACGCTCGCGTTGTGGCTGCCTTGCTACGCACGAGCCCGCTCGGTCTCGGTGATTTCCGCGAGAACGAGAAGGTCGAAGCCGCGGCGAAGCGCTTGCAGGCGGCGCTTGCCGAGCGGTATCCGGACCTTTGCCCGCTGACCGTTCACGTCGAATGGGAGAAGGAGCACGGAGCCGGGCGCATCGTGACGAAGTTCCGCCCGGGCGCCTCCTCGCGACCCGCGACGCTCGATTGGCAGCTCGCGGAGTCGGCGGAGTACCAGGAGCTGCTCTCGATCTGGGAAGACATTCGCTCGATCGGACCCGCTCCGTACAGCGTCAAAATCGGCGACGCGGAGCCCGTGGTGTTGCCGGATCCCGAAGCGCTCGACGCGTTCATCTCCGAGCGCGGCCGCAAGGGCATGCACATCACCCGCTACAAGGGTCTGGGCGAGATGAACGCCGATCAGCTCTGGGAGACGACCATGAGCCCCGACGCTCGCACGTTGCTCCAGGTCCGCGTCAATGACCCCGTTCGCGCCGACGAGCTCTTCAGCGTGCTCATGGGCGACCAGGTCGAACCGCGCCGCCAGTTCATCGAAGAAAACGCACTAAACGTGCGCAATCTCGATATTTAACGGCTGCGGAGGGCGGCGGTGACGTCGCGCGCGTGACAAGGGGTTGCGGGCGCGATCATCCTGAAGCGACCCGGGACGGCCCGTCGCCTCCGGCCCCGCTCGCGTTGCGCGGGGCCCTCCGCGCTCGGCTGCGCCTGGCTACTGGGCCATGGCAGGTGAGCTGGACGCGGGAGCGGGACCGCCTCGAGCGGGTCCCTTCCCGCGCCCCCCGAGCAGGGCACTGCGTCTCCTTGGGCTGGGCTTGTCAGAGTGGTAACAGCTTGTGGTCGCGTTCACTCCAGCTCGACTGAGAGCAGCTTTGCGCCCATGTGAGAGAGCTGAGTTCCCCGAGCGTCCGGGTCGCCGACGCCGAGCTGGCCGGCAGCATTATCGCCCCAGCACTTTATCTCCGCGGTCGTGAGCTGTACGCATACGTTCTGTCCACCGACGCTGATGGACCGGACCGTGACGCCCGGTCCTAAATCGACCGGCGGCAGGGTGGCACCCATCTCGCCTGCCGCGTCACCGATACTGCCGGCCGCGATCAGTGCAGGTTGCGCCAGTACGCCGAAGGCGTCGTAGCCCCAGCACTTGACCTGGCCGGTCGTGAGCAGGGCGCAGCTATTGAGACCGCCCGCGGCCACCGCAGTGGCGACGCCGCCCAGCGCCACGGTTGGCAGCGCGGATCCCATTTCAGCGGCATCATCGCCCCTCGCCCCAGCATCTTCATAACCGAGCTGCCCCTCCGCTCCTCGGCCCCAGCACTTCACGGTACCGCGCGAGCTCAGAGCGCAGACGTGGTCCTGACCGGCCGCCAGCTGGGTCGGGACGAAGTCGGCACCAAGCGCGACGACCAGCGGCCGCCTCTCGCTGGGTAGCGTGCCCCAAGACGTGACTCCCGGGGCGCCGAGCTGCCCCAGATGGCCGCGACCCCAGCAAAGGACGCTGTTAGCGCTCGTCAGCGCGCAACTGAATCCCGCCCCCGCGACTACCGACGTCACCGGTGCGCTAATCAATGGACCCCGCGTTGCGGCGGCCGGCAGCTGCAGGTTCGCCTCCGAGCGACCTAAGCCAAGCTCGCCCGAACGATTATCTCCAAAACATCGCACCTGGCCGGCAGCTTCCTCCAGATCCACGATGGCGCACGCATGCGCGCCGCCCTCACCGACAGCGATGGTGCGCGGCGTGCCAGGCAGGGCGAGCTTCACGGGTTCCGGTGAATTGAGCGGTATGACGCTGCGGTCGAGGTACGCCCAGTTCAAGTTGCCCCAACACCAGGCCTCTGCATCACCGAGCGCGCAGGTGGTGCGTACGTTTCCGGACATTTTTGTGACCGACTCAACGGGTAGCCACGGAAGTTCCGCGACTACTTCGCTGGCCTCGTCGCCGAAAGGAAGTGAAGCTGCAATGCCGAGCTGGCCGTAGAAGTTGTCGCCCCAACATTTGCTGCGACCGTCGCTTAGCCACGCACAAGTGGTTCGTCCCATGGTTGCAACTCCGACCGTTTCCGCGGCGCAGGTGCGCGAGCAGCCGTCTCCGTTGATCAAGTTGCCGTCGTCACAGCCTTCGAGGTCAGCCTGCACGAAGCCGTCGCCGCACGCCGCCTCTTCACAGGTCGTGGGGCACTCGTCTGTGTTGTCATCGTTGCCGTCATCGCAGGTCTCTTTGCCGTCCCAGATCAGCGAGTCACCGCAGGTTGCAAGCACACAGGAAGGCAGGCACTCGTCGGTGTCGACCTCGTTGCCGTCATCGCATTCCTCGTCCTGCTGAACGATGCCGTCGCCGCACACTGGCGGGAGGCACTCACCGTCTTCACAGGCGCCTTCGCATGCCTCCTCGGCGAGGCTCAGCAGGTCAGCGCTGCACGTCTGTAGCAGGGTGCCGGAGCAAAAGGTGCCTCCCGGTTCGAGCTCTTCGCATCCTTCAACGACGGCTGCACAGCGGCCTGTGGAGGGATCGCAAACACGGCCCGGATCGCAGGAAAGCTCCTCCCAGCTTCCCTCGGCACACAGCAGAAACGAGGGATCCGCCGGAGCCCCGCAGAGCCTCGCGCCGGGCTCATCGCAGGGAACGCCGGGCGCGGGCGGCGTGGAGCTTTCTCCGGCCGCACCACTAACACCGCTGTCAGCGCCGGCGTCGCCCGCGGGCGAGCCTCCCTCACCGTTGCTGCCGCTCGCGCCGGGTTCAGTGCCCGCGCTTCCGCCTTGCGAGCTGCCGCCCGTTCCACCGGTGTTGGCGCAAGTGCGGCTATCTTCGCAGTTCTTGAATTGATCGCCGCAGCCCGTGGCTACTCCACCTCCGAGCGCCACCGCGAAGCCGCACATCAACGCCATCCGCGAGACATGCCCATTGCGAACCCACTTCGAAGCTTCGGCGTATGTCATGGTCCTCCCTGTTCGTGCGGCGCTCGGTCCCGGTTGCGCGTCACGTGCGCATCTGCGGCGCTTAATCGCTTTCGCCCCCTATCATTGACGCGGCGGAGATGCGACTGGATCAGGAGGTCCCGAGCTGCGCGTGGCGGCGACGCTGCGGGTCGCGTCGGAGCCCACATGAGGGCGGCCGTACTTGGGGTGAGTTGCCTCACCGGAATGAAGCGCGGGCCGCTCTCTTGGTTACAACCCCACAAGCTCACGAGCTTGGCCACCAACAGCGTGCCGGGGCAGCGCGGTCGCGTCACTGGTAACACTAAGGCCAGGCGCGCCTCCCGTACCCAGCTTGTAGTTGACCGCTAGCAGGTTGGGTCGCGCGCCCTTGAAGATGACGCCGACGCTGAGGCCGCCGGCCCCTCCCCCGCCGCCGCCACCCGTTGCGCCGGCGCCGCCCAGGCCGCCGGCGCACGCGAAGCTT
>DASQDA010000191.1:0-4687 GCA_035634435.1 Polyangiaceae bacterium | reverse complement strand
CGCGCGCGCCGGCGCGCAAGGCAGCGCTGGCGACGACGTGTCCGTCGAAGCGATCGCCGCTGAGCGCGATGAAGAGCTTTCCCCCTAGCGGCGCGCGGCTGTCCGTGGACACCCCTTCTACCCACGTCTCGCCGTCTCCAGTGAGCGTGCCCGATGTCACTCTCGCCACTTCCGCCATCGAGAAGCGGGCGCTGTTTTGCGGAAGCAGCGTCGCCATCAGCCACCACTCCGTGCACGTCGCCGCCGGAGGGCGGCTCGTGCGTGCGTGCGGTCGTCGAACGGAACCCGCTCGACGCCGAAAATTTGATACGTCTCGTGGCCCTTACCCGCGAGCAACACGGCATCGCCCGGCTTGGCCTGGAGCACAGCGCGTTCGATGGCAAGGGCGCGATCGAGCTCCACGACGTGGGGCGTGCCCGACGCGCGCAGCGGCGGCAGGATCGCCTCGGCGATCTTCGCTGGGTCCTCGCTGCGCGGATTGTCATTGGTGACGAAGGCGAAGTCGGCTCCGCGAGCGACCGCCTCTGCCATTTTCGGCCGCTTCTGCGGGTCGCGATCACCGCCGCAGCCGAATACGCAGCAGAGCTCGTTGCGAGTCAAGGGCCGCAAGGCGGCGAGCACACGCTCCAGCGCATCGGGAGTGTGTGCATAGTCCACGACGACGAGCACGTCGTCGCCCTCCTCGTCGCAACGCTCGAGCCGCCCCGGGACCGCCGGCGCTTGCGCGAGCGCGGCAAGCGCCTCGCCCGGAGCGTAACCGAGACCGAGCAGCACGCCCGCTGCGAGCACGAGGTTTTCGAGATTGTGTGCGCCGACGAGGCGACTCTGGAAGGACAGGCTGAGGCCCGCGTGGCGAAGCTCGGCGTGCACGCCCGCCGCGTCGAGCCTGGCTGCTGCCACGTGCAATGCGGCCGAGCCGTCGCGACCAACGCTGATTACCGGCGTCACTGCCAGCGAAAGCTCGCGACCGAGCGCTCGGTCGATGTCGAGCACCGAGACCTCGGGCGCAAGCTCGCGGAACAGACGTGACTTCGCGGCGGCATAGCGCTCCATGCTGCCGTGAAAGTCGAGGTGGTCTTGCGTGAGGTTGGTCAGGGCCGCGACGGCGAAATGCACCGCGCTCACCCGCTCGAGCTCGAGCGCAATGCTCGAAACCTCCATCACGAAGTGCGTGCCGCCCAAGTCGCGCACGCTGGCCATGCTGCGAGCAATAGCGTCCGCCTCCGGGGTGGTGAGTGGGCTGTCGAGCTCGACTCCCTCGAAGGCGAAGCCCAACGTGCCCAGACGCGCGGGTCGTGCTCCGAGCTGTTGCAGGGCGTGCTCGACGAGAAAGCTGACGGTCGTCTTGCCGTTGGTTCCCGTGATGCCGACCACGCGCAAGGCGCGGCTCGGGAATCCGTACACTGCCTCAGCGGCAAAGCTTGCCGCGCGGCGCACGTTCCGCACGCGCAACAGCGGAACCTCCAGCGAGGGCTCGCCGGCATCCGCCTCGACGAGCACGGCGCTTGCACCTCGTCCCACGGCCTCGGCGACGAAGTGGGTACCGTCCGCCGACGCACCCTCGCGAGCCACGAAGAGATCTCCCGGCTGTACCTTGCGGGAATCCTGCTGCACGCCAGTAACGGGCGTGGCAGCGCTGCCCCGCAAGCTCGGATCGAAGGCCCCGAGCTGCTCGCTGAGCTGAGCCAGGGAGAGGCCTCGCGGCGTGGAAAAGCCGGCAGCAGGGCTCATGGAAGTCGACATCATGATGCCGGCTCGAAGACGAGCAGCAAGGGAGCACCAGGGTCCACGACGCTTCCGGGCGGCGGCGTCTGACTGACGAGCAGTCCGCTGCCCTCTAGTCGCGGAACCACGCCGACCTCCAACGACTTGCGGAGTGCCTCGCGCGCGGGCCACCCCGTCATGTCCGGTACACGCACTTTGCCACTGGGAGCGGGTCCGGTGCCGACGATTTCTTGCACCGGCGGCTTCTGGCCGCGGGCGGCGCGCAAGTGAGCGTAGGCTGCGCTGGCCGGATCGGGGCTGCGCGAGAGCGTGTTCAGGTCGGCGCGCTCCACGCCTTTGGGGATCAAACCGCGCGACTCCAGGGCCATCTTTGCCACGCGGCGGAAGATCGGTGCGGCGACGGAGCCGCCCGCGTGCTCCACCATCGGCTCGTCGATCGTGACAGCGAGCGCAACCACGGGGTTGTCGGCCGGCACGAATCCGACGAACGAGGCGATGTAGCGGTCGAATGAATAGCGACCAGTTGCGGGATCGATTTTCTGAGCCGTACCGGTCTTGCCGGCCACCTTGTAGCCGTCGATGGCCGCTTCGATTCCGGTTCCCTCGCCCTCCGTGACGGCGACGAGCAGCTCCGCCATGGCTCGCGCCACCGACGTCGGTACCACTCTGCGGCGCACGCGCGGAATTGCCTCGCGCACCACCTCACCAGTGGCAGTGGTTACCTTCTTAACTAAAATAGGCTCCATGAGCTCGCCCCCGTTGGCGATGGCTGCGGCGGCCATCGCAAGCTGCAGGTTGCTCACGCTGATACCCTGGCCGAAAGAAGCTGCGGCGGTCTCCACCTGCACCCAGGGTCGCCCGCGCGGCCGCAAGGTACCGGTCGCTTCCCCTGGAAACGGAACACCGGTCTGTTCGCCAAAGCCGAAGCGCCGCAGCGTCTCGTAGAGGCGATCGCCCCCCAGCGACAGGCCGACCTTGGCTGCGCAGATGTTGGAGGAAAAGGCGAGCACCTGCGCAAAGCTCAGCCACTCCGCGGGGTGGGTGTCGCGGAAGACGACGTTGTCGACCGCCATCGATCCCTTCTCGCAGTACATACGATCGGTGGATTTCACGACGCCGCCCGCCAGTCCCGCCGCCAGGGTGAAGATCTTGAAGGTGGAGCCGGGCTCGAACGCCTCGGTCATCGAGCGGTCGCGCCGCGCCTCCGGATCACTCTCCGCGTAGTCGTTGGGGTTGAACGAGGGGTAGCTGGCCAGCGCCAGAAGCTCGCCCGTTTTCGGGTCCACTACCACCACCGAAGCGCCCTTTGCCTCGAACGTGCGCGCCGCTTGCAGAAGCTCCCGCTCGGCCACGTACTGCAAGCCCTGATCGATACTGAGCTCCAAGTTGTGGCCCGAGAGCGCCTGCTCGTCGGCGATGCCTTCGGAGAAGATCAGACGACCCGAACGGTCGCGCAAACCGCGCAGCTGTTCGACCTGCCCCTTGAGCTCCGCATTGAGCGCGTACTCGAGGCCATCTTTTCCCTCGCCGTCCGGTGCGACGAAGCCCAGCAAGGGACCCGCGAGCTCGCGACGTGGGTAGTAGCGACGCCCCTCGCCCTCGACGACCAGGCCGCGAATCCGCGTGCCCTCCTCGTCGCTGTTCCCCAGAGCGCGCACGCGCTCGGCTTCCTCGGCGGATATCTGGCGCTTCACCCAAGCGAAACGCCGCTTGGCGAGAATGCGGCGTTCCACCTGGGCGGGCTCGAGACCGAGCACTGCGGCGATGCGGTTGGCAGCGTCGCGCGCCACCAGTGGCACGCGCTGTGGAGCGACGCCGCGCAGTAGCTCCACCGCATCCACGCTGACGCTGGGCACCTCGACGCTGACGGCCAATGCGCCACCGCCGCGATCGTAGATGGTGCCGCGTTTGGGCGCCACGTGGAGGCGACGCTGCCGCTGCATCTCGGCAAGATCGCGCCACGCCGGGCCGTCTTCGACCATGATGGTGTACGCGGCCGAGACCACCAGCCCCATGCCGAGCGCGAGCATGCCGCACAGCACGCCCATACGCATGCGCACCCAGCGTTGACGTTTCAGGGTGTCCAGCGCGCTCGCCGGAGCGGGATTCATTCGAAGACCTCGCTCGGCTGCGGACGCGGCTTCGGCAGCGCAAGCGACGAGGTGGACTGAGTGTCTGTGCCGGGCGTGGCGCCTTGCGCACTGGCAGCCGCCTCCGCCGCATCTTCGACCTCGACCAGCGGCAGACGTCCGGCGCTGCGGATGCGCTCTGGAGTGGGCTCACTCATTCCGAGCAGCGTGCGCGCCACGAAGTCGACCCGCTCGGGGGTCTTGTGGCTTCCCAGCTCGACCTCCAGCACATGCCTCACTTCGCGCAGGCGTTGAACGTGCGAGTGGGCGCGGCCCAGCTCGTAGCCAAGCTCTACCGAACGCACACGGAGGGCCAGATGCAGCACGAACGCTGCCGTCGCCGCCGCGACGGCCAGGGTCCACAACCACAGAAAGCGTCGCTCACGCTGCATGGCGACCCCACTTGTCAATCTGCGGTGACAGCTCCGAGCGGCGTTGACCGATTCTGAGCTTGGCGCTGCGCGAGCGAGCATTGTGCGCCAGCTCCTCATCGCTGGCTGTCAGCGGCTTCCGTGTGACCCGCTCCCAGATGCTACGCTCGGCGAGCTCGCGCTTCACCAGGCGATCTTCCAACGAGTGAAAGCTCATCACCGCGAGTCGCCCACCAATAGCCAGTCGCGCGCGGGCAAGCTGCAGCAAAGCGCGCAGCTCGTCGAGCTCGCCGTTCACGGCCATGCGCAGGGCCTGGAAGGTGCGCGTGGCGGGGTCGACGCCTCCAGTACGTCGGGGGCCAACGGCTCGCACCACGGCTCGGCGCAGGTCGAGCGTGTTGGCTAGCTCGCCGCGCTCGAGCGCTTGCTTGATACACCGCGCGATGCGCCGGGAGCCGCGCT
>DASQDA010000190.1:0-10063 GCA_035634435.1 Polyangiaceae bacterium | reverse complement strand
GAAAACGATGCTCGCGCCCTCGACGCATTGGCGGAGCTGTATGCCGAGCGCGAGCGCTGGGATGATCTCATCGATCTCCACTTGCGTCGCGCCGAGTCTGCCAGCGACGCGCAGGCATCGGCCGGGTACCGTCTGCTCTTGGCGCGTCTGCACCTGCAGCTCGGCGTCCTGGAGCGCGCGGTCGATCAGCTCGAGGAGATCGTGCGTGTGCTGCCGACGCACTCGGAGGCGCTGGCAGAGCTCGAGGCGCTCCGCAAGAAGGAGTCGCAGCGACGCCGCGTCGTGAACATCCTGCGGCCCATCTACGAGGCCGCGGACGACTGGCGACACCAGATCACACTCAACGAGGACCGCTATGCGCTGGCCGAGCACGAGGCGGAGCGGGTCACCGTGTTGCGCGAGACGGCCGAGCTCTGGGAGCGCCGGGGCGGCGATTTGCGGCGCGCGCGCCGCGCGCTCGAAGCGGCGGTCCGCATCGATCCGGACGACGCCGAGGTGCGGCTCGAGTACGAGCGGCTCACCGAGCAGAGCCATGCTTGGGACCAGCTGGCGAAGACGTACGAGGAAGTGCTGGTTGAGCGTCCCGACGTCATCAGCAAGCGCGACATCTTGATGGTGCTCGCCGAGGTCCACAACGTGCGTCGCGATGACCCGCGGCGTGCGCTGGATGCCTACGACAGGCTACGGGCGACAGACGAGAGCGACATCGTGCCCCTCGAAAAGATGGAGGCGCTTGCCACGTTGCTCAGCGACTGGCCGACCCTGGTGCGGGTGCTGACCGCCAAGGCCGAGCTGATCGTCGACGACGCGGAGCGTGCCAGCGTGTGGCGCCGGGTGGGCGAAGCCAAGCGCGACATGCTCGACGACTCGCGCGGCGCCATTCAGGCGTACGAACGCGCGCTGGAGCTCGAGAGTGACAATGCCTTCACGGTGGACTGTCTGATCGAGCTCTACGAAGCCAAGAACGACGCACGGCGCCTGGTAGAGCTCTACCAGCGACGCGTGGAGCTTGCCGGGGACGACGACGGCGAGCTCAAGCACAACCTGCTGACCTCGGCGGCACGCACGTACGAAGAGCGACTCTCGGATCGGCCGCGCGCCATCGAAGCCCTGGTGCACGCAGCGGCCGTGCGTCCCTCGGACGACGTCGTCATCACCTCGCTCAACCGCTTGTATCGCGCGGAGGGGATGTGGACCGAGCTCTTGGACAGCTTGCGCACGCAAGCCGACGCTGCGACCGACCCCGTACAGCGAGCTCAGCTGCGCAAAGAGGTGGCGATCATCCTGGCCGAGAAGCTCGGCAGCTACGAGGAGGCACTCGACGCCTATCGGAGCGCGCTCGAGGAGGTGCCCGACGAGACGGACGTGATCGCTCGAGTACGAACGCTAGGTGAGCAGCACGACGAGCTGCGACGGCCGGTGTCCGACGTGCTGATGCCGGTGCTCGCGCGCACCGAACGCTGGGACGAGCTCGTGGACATCATGGAGCTGCGACTGAGCGTCGAGCAAGACCCCTCCGACCGCATGCAGACCCTGCTCGGTATCGCCGAGGTGCTCGAAAAGAACCTGGGCCGCGTAGGGGACGCGATGACGGCGCTCTTGCGCGCCCTCGCCGAGCGTCCCGAGGCCGATGAGCTGCACGCGCAGCTCGAGCGTCTGGCCGAGCTCTCGCGCGGCTGGGAGCGCTACGCCGATGCGCTCGGCGAGCGAGCAGCAGCCACGTTCGATCCCGAGATTGCAAGCGACCTCTACGTGCGCCTCGGACGTATCGCCGAAGCGCGACTCGAGGACAGCTCCCGGGCGATTCGCGCGTACGTGCGCGCGACCGAGCAGTCCGGCGATGAGCCCGAGTACCTGGAGGCCCTGGATCGCCTTTACGTGCAAGTGCACGATCACTCGTCACTCGCCGACGTGCTCGAGCGCCGGGTGCTGGTCGAGATGTCCGACGCGCGCAAGGCGGAGTTGCACCACCGGCTCGCCGTGCTCCAGAGCTCGGACTTCGGTGAGCCCGCACGGGCGCTGGCTTCGTTGCGCCTGGCGCTGGAAGCTGCGCCGGATCACGACCCCTCGGTCGAAGAGCTGGAGAAGCTCACCGAGCAAGGCGACTTGTTCGAGGAAGCGGCCGAGGTGCTGGAGGGTGTGTATCGCAGCCGCGGCCGCATGGATCGAATCGCGAGCTTGTACGAAAAGCGCGTTGGCTTCGCCGACTCCGTCGCGGAGCGGGTCGAGATGCGCAAGAGCCTGGCCCGCGTCCTGGAGGACGATCTGAACGATCCGCGCGCCGCGCAGCGGGTCATCGAACAAGCACTGATCGAGGCGCCCGATGACGGCGGCTCGATGGACGATCTCGAGCGCTTGGCCTCCATCACCGGTGACTGGTCGAGCGCTGCCGAGGCGCTGCGAAAAGCGATCGAAGCGCACCCCGGGCTGCCATCGGAGCTGGTGGTCGGCTTGTGCACGCGGCTGTCGGGCTGGCTTCGGGACCGAGCTGCGGACCCCGTTGCAGCGGAGCGGGCGCTGGAGCAAGCGCTGGAGTTCGATCCAAACAACGACGACCTGCTGCTGCTGCTCGAGGACCTGCAACGCGCCGGTGGACGCGACCGGCCGCTGCTGCAAACGCTGCGGCGCCGGGCCAAGATGCAGCTCGACGAGCGTCGCCGCGAGACGCTCTACACTCAGGCCAAGGAGCTTGCCGAGTCCATGGGCGACTCCGCCGCCGCCGAGGAGGTGCTGCGAGAGCTGCTCGTTCAGGACGACGCCAATGTCTGGGCGCTCGACGCGCTCACTTCGTTGCGTGAGGCAGCGCAGGACTATCCGGAAACCTACAGCTTGCTCGTCAAGCAGAGCGAGGTCAGCGGGGACCCCGTCGCCTCACAAGCGCTGCGGCGTCGGGCTGCGGTGATTGCCCGCGACAAGCTCTCGGAGCCCAGCAAGGCCGTTCATCTTTTCGAGCAGCTCTTCGAGGACGATCCCACCGACGAGGAAGCCGCTGCGGCGCTTCGCTCGCTGTACGCGAGCACGGGTCGCCACCAGGACCGGGCGCGTCTGCTCGAGCGTCTGGTCGACGTTGCCACGACTCCGGCCCTGCGCAGTGCGTTGCGCCTCGAGCTGGCGGAGCTGAACGAGCAGCACTTCTCCGCTGCCGACACCGCCATCGAGCTCTATCGAGCGATAATCGACGACGAGCCGGGCCACGAGGTCGGGATGCAGCGCCTCAGCGCGCTCTACGAGCGAACCCAGCGCGATGACGAGCTGGCCGATTTGCTGTCGGGCCAGGTCGAGGCCGCTCGTGCTCGCGGCGACGTGGCAGCCGAGCTTTCGCTCCAGGTCCGTCTCGGCGCGCTCTACGAGGCGCGCCTGGGCGACGTGGGGCGCGCGATCGACACCTATCAAGGTGTGCTGGCGCGTGATGCCGAGCATCGCGGCGCTCTCGAGGCGCTAGCTCGCTTGCTGCAGAGCGATGGGCGCCTGGAAGAAGCCGCGGACGTCCTAGGTAAGCTGCTGGCGCTCTCGAGCGGCCCCGAGGGGGTGCAACGAGCGCTCGAGCTGGCGAGCGTGCAGGAGAAGCTAGGCGCCACCGGGGACGCCATGGCTGCGCTCGAGCGCGGTCTGACCTTCGACGCGCAAAACCGGGAGCTCCGCGAACGGCTAGCGGACCTCTATAGCGCCGAGTCGGAGTGGGAGAAGCTCGCGAGCTTGCGCACGCGTGACGCCGACTTCGCCGCGAGCCCGGACGAAGCCGTCATGATGCTACGGGCCGCCGCAGCCATTCACGCGGGCAAGCGCGGTGATTCGGCTGCTGCGGCGGAGGTCCTCGACAAGGCCAGCCGCTTGAGGCCCGACGACAGACAGCTGCTTCTCGACCTGTGTGACCAATACAGCGCGTCGGGGCGTGGTGAGGCGGCCGTCGCAGTGCTCGAGAAGATCGTGGCGAGCTTCGGTCCCAAGCGCACGCGGGAGCTCGGCGAAATCCACCGGCGCCTGGCCGACGCGTACCTCGCGCAAGGCGAGACGCAGCGCGCGCTCGATGAGCTCGACAAGGCCTACCGCATCGAGCCCGGTAACATCGATGTTCTGGCGCTGCTCGGCGACGTCGCGCTACGCGTCAAGGACTACAAGAAGGCGCAACACATGTATCGATCCCTGGTGGTGCAACGTCTCGACGAGAAAAGCCCCATCAGCAAGAGCATGGTCTACCTCCGTCTGGGCGATATCTATCAGGCGCTCGGCGAAAAGCCCAAGGCACTCCAGTCCTACGAAAGGGCCGTCCAAACCGACGGCTCGCAGGAAGCGCGCGACAAGCTGTCGGCTTTGAAGGTGTGAGCGCGATGGAGTGGCGACAGGGCTACTCCATCGCGTCGCGTCGGCCGGGGCTCACTGGATCTGCAAGAGCTCGACGTCGAATACGAGCGTCCCGGCGGGCGCGCCAGGGCGCGGGTGTTCGCCATAGGCGAGCGCCGCGGGGATCCAGAACCGCGTCTTCTCGCCTTGGACCATCAGCTGGACACCCTCGGTCCACCCCTTGATGACCGCATTCAAGGCGAAGCTCGTCGGCTCGCCGCGCTGGACTGAAGAGTCGAAGAGTTGTCCGTCCGTGGTCCAGCCGGAGTAGTGCACCGTGACGCGATCGGTCGCCTTCGGATGCACCTTGCCGGTGCCCTTGGTGAGCACGCGATAGGCCAGACCCGACGCGGTCTTCTTCGCCGTCGCTGGCGCCGCTTTGACGTCTTCGGGCGCCTTGGGAGCGGCCAGGATCTCGAGCAGCTCGACATCGAAGGTCAAGTCACCGGAAGGCGCACCCATGCGGGGCGTGTCGCCGTAAGCGAGCTTGGCAGGAATCCACACGCGCCGCTTCTCGCCCTGAACCATCAGCTTCAGCGCTTCTGTCCAACCGGGAATCACCTGCGTCACGGCGAACGTCGTGGGCTCCTTGCGCATCACCGACGAGTCGAACATTTTGCCGTCCTTGGTCCAGCCCGAGTAGTGCACTTTGACTCGGTCCTGATCCGTGGGGTGCTGCTTACCCGTGCCCGGGGTCAGCACGCGGCTGGCGAGCCCAGAAGCCGTCTTCTTGGCTTCCTTTGGAGGAGCAGCGACGTCTTCTGGAGCGGGAATGCCTTTCTCTTCCGCTGCCGGGCCAGGCGCGGGCGTTTCCGCGGGCCCAGCGCCTCGCTCGCCGGATCCGGCAGCGGTAGGAGCGGCCGGCTCGGTTGCCTCGGCAGGCGCTTCCGGCTTCGAAGCAGGCGCCTCCTCCTGCTTCTTGTTACAGCCAGCGGAGAAGGCGAGAGAGAACAAAAACAAGAGGGTGGTCGAACGCTTCATGCGCGCGAAGTGTGGGCGGATTCGGGGGCAGTTTGCAACCCGCTTTCGGCGGTGCGTGCTGCTGGTGGATGGCCGAGCTCGGGCGGGCTCCAGAATGCTACGGTCCGGCTCTGTGAGCCCCTCAGCGTCCCGTTCTCTCGGCCCTGTGGGGCTGCTCATCTTCAATGCTCTGTACTGGCCCTACCTGGTTCTGAGCTGCGCGGTCCTGTTCGTGCCTGCGCTGTTGATTTACCTGGCGACCTTTTGGCAACGGCCGCGGCGTTGGCTGCACGTGTACACGTCGTACTGGGCGTTGCACTACCTGGCGTGGGCCCCGTTCGCGAGCGTTCGCGTCGAGGGGCGGGCACGGGCCCTCACGCAGGGGCCTTGTGTGTACGTGGTCAATCATCAATCGATGGTCGACATCTTGGCGGTCTTCGCCGTGCGCTTGCCGTTTCTGTGGGTGAGCAAACGCGAGAACTTCTACGCGCCGTTTCTAGGCTGGAATATGTGGATGAACGGTTACGTTGCGCTCAGGCGCCGTCACCTCCCCAGCATCCGGCGTATGCTCCGCACCTGTGAAGCGCACCTCGCCGAGGGCTCGAGCCTGTGTGTCTTCCCCGAGGGGACGCGCTCGGACGACGGCAACTTGAGGTCGTTTTACCGGGGCGCCTTCTGGATCGCCGTTCGCAATCAGGTGCCGGTCGTGCCCATCGTCGTGGAGGGGACGGGGCTCATTCTGCCCAAGCGGCGCTTCGGCATCCGTCCGCAGGCCGCGCTGGTGCGCATCCTCGAGCCCATTGCACCCGCGGAAGCGGGCAACGACGATCGGAAGCTCCGCGATCTCGTGTTTGCCCGCATGCAGGGCGAGCTCGACGCCATTCGCGCCGCCGCCGACGGTGCCGCCGTGCCTCAGGTGCGAGCGCTCAAACGTAGCGCGTGAAAGGGCCGAGCGCGGACGGGACGTCTCAGCCGCGCATGGCCTCGACCGCCGACACGCGCGATGCGCGCAGGGCGGGTGAGAAGCCACCCAGGATGCCCATCAAAGCGCCGGCCACGAGCGCCGTCATCAGCACCGCGGGATTGGGATCGAAGCCAAAGGTGACCTCCTGCCAGGTGGCGAAGTTCATCATCGACACCTTGGTGAAGCTCAACAACACGGCAGCCAGCAGCCCGAACACGCCGCCAACGAGCGACAGCACCAATGATTCGAGCAAGAACGAGCCCAGGATCGAGAGCCGCGAAAAGCCGAGTGCCCGCAGCGTTCCAATCTCGCGCTGACGTTGCGCCACCGCCGCGTGCATGGTGATCGTGGCCCCGATCGACGCCCCCACCGAGAAGAAAGCAGCGATCATGGCGCCGATGATGCCGATGAACAGGCTCGTGCCCTCGGACTGCTTCCGATAGTACTCGTCCTCGCGCAGGGTCTCGAGGCCGAGCTGTTTGTCGCTCTCCATGGTTGCGCGAAAAGCGTCGAACTTGAGCGCAGAGTCGAGGCGCACGGTCACCGACGACACCAAGCCTTCGCGGCCGAAGGAGGTGCGCACCGTGTCGATATCCGCCCAGATTTCCGACTCGAAGCTGGAGCCCCCGCTCTCGAAGATACCCACCACCGTCACCGGGCGATTCTTCTTCAGCTCGAAGCTCTGGCCGAGCTCCGTGCCCTTGAAGCGACCGCTGATGCCACTGCCCACGAGCACCTCGTCCGTGCCGGGGGTGGGCGGGCGACCCGCCACCAGGCGCGCTTCGGTGCGCAGCTTGAGCACCGCGTCGGGCACCCCGCGCACCTGAATGTTCGATACCTGGCCCTCGGTTCCCAGCTTGTCGGCGGTGATGACGGCCACGAGCTCGCCGTGACCGAGTGGCGCGCCCTGCTCGGTCCGCTTCACGCCGGGCGCGGCCAAGATCAAGCTCACGAAGCGCGTTTCGATGGTGCTCGCGAGCTCGGTGTCAGCGCCCTTGCGCAGCACGATGGCGTTGTCGGGACGCCCCGCGCTGACGAGGGTCTTCTTGATGCCTGCGGACAGCATCAAAGCTGCGGCCAGAACGAAGACCACCAAGCCGATGCCGAGCGCGGTCGCGATGGTGGTCGTCTTGCGGACGAACAGGCTGCGGATATTGTAGCTCAGCGGTATCATCTTTATCTCGTAGGTTCAGCCAACGCGTCGCAATGAGTCCACGACCTGGAGCCGCGAGGCTCGGTAAGCCGGCAATACGGCTGCGAGCAGGCTGAGCAGCACGGCCAGGCCCATCGCCAGCAGCGCAATGCTCGGCTGAACGCGGAAGTAGGGGAAGAACGAGCCCATGTTTTCTTCGAGGAAGCGTCCCAACCCCCGCTCCACGAGCGGGTAGGCGATCAGCAGCCCGAGCGCGCCGCCGAGGATACCGATGGTGACCGCCTCGCCGATGATGAAGACGATGATGTGACGCGGCACGAAGCCTATCGCTCGCAGCACGCCGTACTCGTTGGTCCGCTCGCGCACACCCATGGCGATGGTGTTCCCCAGGATGAGCAACATGATTAGCAAGATGACTACCGACACCAGGTCGATGGCCTTGAGCACTGCCGACATCATGCCGAGGAACGAGGCTGCCAGCGCACGCTCGCTCATGCTCAGCGTCTGCACGTCACGTTCCGAGAACTTCTGATCGATGAAACGACAGATCTCGGCAGAGCGCCCCGGATCATTGATGCGGGCAATCACCCAACCGATCTGGTCTTGGCGGGCTGGTGGCAGCGAATCGTTGAGGTAGTTCCAGTGAAAATAGAAGCTCGAGCGGTCCACCGCGGCGCGTGTGGCCGTGTAGATCCCCGAAACGATGAACTCCCAATCCCCAGCGTAGATGGTACCGCGCAGGGTGACCCGGTCGCCAATCTTCCAGCCCTTCTTCTTGGCCAGAACGTCGCCGACCAGCGCACCGCGTCGATTCTGCACCCAGGCCTCGACCTGCGCGGGGTCGACCTTTATCTCGTCGTACACACGCAAGATGTCGCGCGGCTCCACCGCCATGGTGGCGAAGAAATCCTGCTCGTTCTTGGGATCTTTGGCGCCAAACCAGTTTGCGTACGCGACGGCGCTGATGCCGGGCACCTCGGCAATTTCCCCCGCGTAGCGCTTCGGCAACGGCATGATGAACGTCACCTTGTGACGGATGCCGATGCGGTCCGTGGCGCTCTGCTCGATGGACGCCGTCCACGACCAGATCACCGTGCGCAGCAATACGAACGCCACGATGGCCACCGCGACCCCGAGCAGCGTGAGCAGGGTACGAAGCTTGTTGCGGGCAACGTTCTTGACGGCCACAGTCGCGAGATTCACGCACGCCTCCAGGTGTCAGCGAGGGCCCACGCCGGGCGAGGGGCGGCAAGCAGCGTCATACGAGGTTGCCCTTGTCGAGACGGCGCACGACCTGAGCGCGCTCGGCCGCTGCGGGGTCGTGGGTCACCATCACGATGGTTTTGTTGAACTCCTTGTTCAACTTCTCCAGCAGATTGAGAATGTCATTGGCGCTCTCCCGATCGAGGTCACCCGTGGGCTCGTCGGCCACGAGGATCTTGGGGTCGCTGACGATTGCCCGTGCGATGGCCACCCGCTGCTCTTGACCGCCCGAGAGCTGACGCGGCAAGTGATCCATGCGCTGCTCGAGGCCTACGACACGGAGCGCGATTTCCGCGCGCTTCTTGCGCTCGCTGCTCGGAAGCTTGGTGAGCAGCAGCGGCAGCTCGACGTTCTCGAGCGCCGTCAACACCGGCATCAGATTGTAGGTCTGGAACACGAAACCAATGTTGGCGGCGCGCCAGGCGGCTCGTTGACCTTCGCCCATGGCTCCCAGATCCGAGCCCGCCACGACGAGCTTGCCTCGAGTCGGCTGGTCGAGCCCGGCGATCAGGTTCAGCAGCGTCGACTTGCCGGAACCGCTGGGGCCCATCAGCGCTTCATAAGAACCCTCCGCGATGGTGAGGTCGATGCGGCGCAAGACTTCGAGCGGCTCCTTGCCGCGGTAGAAGGTCTTACCCACGTCCTCGAGCCGAATAATGGGTGTCGCTTGGGTGGTCGTGCTCTGGGTCATGCTCTTCTCGCCTGCCGAGCTCGTGGCTGTCGCGGTCGACTCCATCAGCCCGGTGCTTTCTCTTTGATGGCCTGTCCGTCCATAAGCCCTGGGGGCGGCGCCTTCACCAGTCTGCTGCCAGCGCTGGGCCCTTTGACGAGCTCGAAACCGCTGCCGAAGGTGGGTCCGAGCGTGACGGGCGTGATGTGCACCTTGCCATCGTCCACCACGTACACGACCCGGCTGCCGTTCAAGGTGGTCACGGCGTTGCTCGGCACCACCACCTTGGGCGGGGCTTTGATGGCCGCGGCGTCGACCTCGCTGCTCAGGAAGCTGACCCGCGCCGACATCTCCGGCAACACCCCGCTGGTGTCATCCGCGAACGCGACCTTGACGGTTACCGTAGCTTTGGCCCGATCCACCTTGGGGCTCACGCTGTGCGCCTTGCCGCGAAATCGGCGCGTGGGGAACGCGTCCAGCACGATCTCGCACGGACCACCCATCTTGATGATACCGAGGCGCTGCTCGGGCACGTCCGTTTCGACCATCAGGCTCGCAAAGTCCGCGATCTCGACGCCGCCCATGTCCACGGCGACGCCGGCCGGCTGCGGCCCAACGAACTCTCCGACCTCGGGCGACTTAATCACTATGGTACCGGAGATGGGCGCCACGACCGTGAAGCTCGTGAGATTGATGCGCAAAGCCGACACCA
>DASQDA010000189.1:0-4730 GCA_035634435.1 Polyangiaceae bacterium | reverse complement strand
CAGATGGCCCCGAGCTGCAGCACGCGACGCCGCGATGCGGTCTGCCAGATCGCCCACAAGCTTGGCTTTGCCACGTCCCGCTGAGCTTCGAAGCGCTCCGTCTCGCGCAGGCCGCGACGCGCATAGGCCAGAAGCAACAGGGGCACCACGCCGAGCAGATACACGCTGCGCCAGCCCAGCTCCGTCTGCAGCAGCAGGGGCACCAGTGCCGCACACACGATCGATCCGAAACCGCTCGCGGCGCTGACCACCCCAATCACCATACCGCGCCGCTCCGCCGGGAATTCCTCGGCGGCGATCACCATGCTGGTAGCCCATTCACCAATGAGGAACACACGCGCCAGCAGCTGGAACAACGTGAAACTGATGGCGTTGGGCGCCAGCGCCGAGAGCAGCGTGCAGCCCGTGTAGCCGAGAATGGTGACCATCAGCACGCGCTTGCGACCCCAGCGATCGGCGCGGCTGACCACCAGGTAAGCGAGCACGGTGCCCGCGTTGATGACGCCCACCATGGTGGTGCCCTCGGTCGGCGTCAGGCCGAAGTAGGCACGCAGGTTGGGCAGCAGCTGACTGAGAGCGAAAAAATCGTACCCTTCGAAGAAGGTCGCCACGCTCAGGAATCCGAAGAGGCGCTTCTGATAAGGGGTGAACGCAAGGCGTGCGTTCGCCCCCGGACTCGAGCTCGGCTGCTGCATCGGCCGACTGACGTTACTCGATCAGGCCGGCGTTGGGGCTGGAGGCGTTCGCATAGAGGCGCTTCGGCATGCGGCCCGCGCGAAATGCCTTGCGACCGGCGCTGACTGCTTCACGCATCGCCGTCGCCATCAGGATCGGGTCGGTCGCCTGGGCAATGGCCGTGTTCATCAGTACGCCATCGCAGCCCAGCTCCATCGCAATGGCCGCATCGCTCGCCGTGCCAACTCCGGCGTCCACGATAACGGGCACCTTTGCCTGCTCCAGGATGAAGCGCAGATTGTAAGGGTTACGGATACCGAGCCCCGAGCCAATCGGCGCCGCGAGCGGCATCACGGCGGCACAGCCGAGCTCTTCGAGCTTGCGGCAGACAATGGGGTCGTCGATGCAATAGGGCAGCACCGTGAAGCCCTCGTTCACCAGCAGCTTGGCGGCTGCCAGCGTCTGTTCGTTATCCGGGTAGAGCGTCCTTGCATCGCCGATCACCTCGAGCTTGACGAGCTCGGCGATGCCCAGCTCGCGCGCCAGACGCAGCGTGCGGACCGCCTCCTCGGCGGTATGACAGCCGGCAGTGTTCGGCAAGATGGTCCAGCGTCCGCTGGCGAGCAGGGTCATGAGCGAGCCCGAGCTGCGATCCTTCAGATCGACCCGACGCAGCGCCACCGTCACGATCTCGGCTCCGGAGGCCGTGAGCGCCTGTTCGGTCTGCTCGACGCTGGCGTACTTACCCGTACCCACGATCAGGCGCGAGCCGAACACCCGCCCTCCGATGCGCAGGCTATCGGCGTCCGTCATTTCACACGAACCCAGCTTTGCGTGCACCCGCGGTGCTGGAGCCGTCGACGGCGCCTGCGTAAATGTCCGACAATGCCAGCACGTAGCGCTCGCCCTTGTTGGTGCGCGCATGGAGCAGGCCCTTCTCGGAGCGCAACGCTTCCACCTTGCTCACCGAGAGCCCGACCCCGCCCGAAGAAACATAGAGCGTCCAGGTGCGACCCTCGGCCGCTCGCAGGAAGCCGTCATCGTCTTTTCGAGCCTCGGCCGTCGCCAGCAGAGCGCTCAGGTGTTCCTCAGTCATGCCCGGGAGCATGCGAAGTCCCCAGGAGGAGTCAAGCGGCAGCTCAGAAGCGGCTCAAGAGCGGCTGTTCTGTTCGTACTTTGCGAGGGGCAAGGGGGGTCTGTCCCTGCTCAGCCATAGTGCGCCCGCAGGCTGCGCTACCGAGCTGCGTGCAGCTTCAGAGGAAGTAGGCGAGCAAATGCGTTGAAATCCTGGTCTACGGTGAGGACGGCGAGCTTGCGGCGGATCGCGACTGCACAGAGGAAGAAGTCAGTAGATGAGCCTTGAACACCTTTGCTCCGACAGGCGTTGAAACATGCTGCGGCTTCTTCATGGTCGGCCTCCTCGACGGCCAGGTCGCGGAAAGCGCGCAGGCTCTCGCGCAGCTTCTTAAACTGCTCCATCGCGCGAATACCGCACAGAAGCTCCTGGCGGATGGCTCCCAGCATGAGCACCCGTCCCTCTCGAATGAGCTCTCGTAGCTCGCTCTCGGCTGGCGTCCCGCAGGTGGCGTTGCGACGCAGCGCGAGGGACCACACCGAAGTGTCGACCAAGACGTTCATCGTCGGCGACGTTGAGCCTTGTAGTCATACTGCGGATCGACGTCGACCTTGCCGAACAATTCCACGATTCGCGCCTGTTTACGCCGCTGGATGTACTCATTGAGCGCCTCGGTCACCGTAGCGCGTTTGGTCTTATGACCCCCCGACCCGGAGTGCCTCCTCCAGCAACGCGTCGTCGATCGCGAGGTTGGTTGCCATGTGTAGAATTCTACACATCCTGACGTGTGAGGCGATGCTTCCTTCGCGTTCCGAGTTTGTCGGGCCGCGTGGAACCGAGCGCGCTGGTCGTGGAGGACGCAGTGGGCAACCCAGCCGTCCGGGCCAGCAAAGCAGCCGCGCCGGCCCGGCAGGTCGTACGCACCCGGAGCCTGGAACCCGCGCCGCCACCCTCCCCGTTTGCGCCGCCACCGCGCGAGCCGAAAGCGCGCTGCGGGCGCGTTTCGTGCAATGAGCCGGGCTTGCCCGCGGTTTCGCCCTACACTGCGCCAGCGTGAGTCAGCCAAGCCCAGCCAGCCTCAGTCAGCCACCCCCTGGTGGTGCCACCAAGCCTGGCCCCGCCGGTCCCGATGCGGAGCCCCACATCGTGGTGGACAACGTGGAGCGCCGGTTTGGCGAGTACGTGGCGCTCAGCGGGCTGAACATGAAGATCGGCCGCGGGCACGTGGCCGTGATCATCGGGGGTTCCGGCGCTGGCAAGACCACCCTGCTGAAAATCCTCATTGCCCTCGATCGGCCGACCAGCGGCTCCATCTTTCTGGATGGGATCGATCTCACGAAGTTGAGTGAACGCCAGCTCAACAAGGAGCGGCACAAGCTGGGCATGGTGTTTCAATACTCGGCCCTGCTCGACTCGATGAACGTGCTGGAGAACGTGGCATTTCCGCTGCGGGAGCACACGAAGCTCAAGGACAAGGAGATCCGCGAGCGCGTCATCGAAAAGCTCAAGACGCTCGGGCTCAATGATATCGAAAAGCGAGTTCCCAGCGAGCTCTCCGGCGGTATGCGCAAACGCGTCGCGCTGGCTCGCGCCTTGATGCTGGAACCCCAGGTGGTGTTGTACGACGAGCCAACCAGTGGGCTCGACCCCCTCACTGCACGCATGGTCGACGACCTGATCCTGGAGACGCGCGATCGCTTCAACGTGACCAGCGTGGTGATTTCCCACGACATGGCTGGCGCGCTCAAAATAGCGGATGAAATTCACCTGCTGGCCAAGGGCAAGGTGGTCGCCTCCGGCTCCCCGGACGAGCTGGTGCACGGGGATGACGCGCTGCTCAAGAGCTTCATCGATTCGAGTGGCATCGCCACCGATCGGCTCTTGAAAGAGCGCGACGGACGTTGAGCGGTGTCCGGGTTCGAGCTAGAACCCGGCCGTGTCGTCCCCAAAACGCATTCTAGTCACCGGCGCAGCCGGCTTCATTGGTAGCCACGCCGCCGAGACCCTGCTTCGCCGCGGCGACACCGTCGTCGGCATCGACAACCTCAACGATTACTACGACCCTGCCCGCAAGCGCCGTAACCTGGAAGAGGTGCGCGCCGCCGCCACCAGCGCGGGGCAGTTCGAGTTCGTGGAAGGCGACATTCGCGATCGTGAGCTGGTACGCAAGCTCATGGCCACCGGGTTTGACGCGGTGACGCACTTCGCGGCCATGGCTGGCGTGCGCATCTCCGTCGAGGACCCCTGGCTTTACTACGACGTGAACCTCACTGGGACGTTGAACCTGCTCGACGCGGGCCGTGAGCACGGCAAGCCCAATTTCGTCTTTGCCTCCACCTCCTCCGCGTATGGGCCCACCAAGGTGGTGCCCTTCGTGGAGAGCGACCCTGCAGATCGGCCCTTGGCGCCGTATCCCGCGAGCAAACGCGCCGCGGAGCTGCTCGGGTTTTCGTACCACCACCTGCACGGGATGGACTTCACGGCAGTGCGCTTTTTCACCGTGTATGGGCCGCGCGGGCGGCCGGACATGATGGCTTACAAAGTGTTCGACACCATGCGACTTGGTCATCAGATCCCCCTCTACAACGGGGGGCAGATGTACCGCGATTGGACCTACGTCTCGGACATCGTCGCTGGCGTCATTGCGGCCGCTGACCGTCGCCTCGGCTACGAGGTCATCAACCTGGGCCGTGGTGAGCCCGTACTGCTCGCCGACTTCATCGCCTCGCTCGAGGTTCTCGCCGGCAAGAAGGGCAACATGGTGTCCGAGCCGATGATGGACGCCGACATCGCCTACACCTACGCGGACATCAGCAAAGCTCAGAAGTTGCTGGGCTACGAGCCCAAGGTGAAGGTGGAAGACGGAGTGCGCCGCTTCTACGAGTGGTACGTGCAGAACGTCGGCAAGTTCGAGTGAAGCCGTGAGCTAACCACCGAGCCCGATTCCGCCCACGGGATCGGTCACCACGTGGGAGGCGAA
>DASQDA010000188.1:0-4148 GCA_035634435.1 Polyangiaceae bacterium | reverse complement strand
GCGCGGCAGCGGAGGCAGCTCGGGGGCGACGACATCACGCTCTTCGCTGAGCGGCGCGACAGTCCGCACCTCGACGAGAAGCCGCTCGCTTGCGAAGGCGTCTCCGAGCTGGCGCAGCAGGTGAGCGTGGAATGCGCCATCTTCCCAGGAAGTGCCAAGCCTGCGCAGCGCGCCTGAGCCTCGACCATAGAGAACATCGAGCAGACCCTGCGCGGTCGCCAGGCTGTGCGGGTCGCGGATCTCGACGCCGAAACGCAGCTCGGAAAGCGCACGCCGGGCGATCTTTTGCTGCTCAGCCGTCAGCGTCTGCGCGCTGCGACGCACGCTGACGAAGAAGTCCTCGAAAGCGCCCTTGAAGAGCAGCTTGCCGTCACCCAGCACACCCCTCCCCTACCGCAGCTCGGCAGCGGAGTAAAACCAGCATGCACGACGGAGCTTCGTCGCACTGGGCGCCGCTCGGCAGACGTGCGTCCCGGCCACTTCTTGCAGCCCAACGCAGCGAACGCCGGATGTCCGCACCGCGCCGCGTTCGAGCGCTTGGCGCTAACCCACACCTTCGAACGGCAGCTCCGGCTAGCTCACTCGTCGCGCACGCGCAGTTCCAGCCATGCGCCACCCGTGTGCCATCGCGCCACCACCACAGTCGTCCGCGGATCACGGGCGCGTGGCAGGCGTTCAAAGGCCCTGCCATCGATGCTCAGCTCACTGCCTTGTACCTTTGCGGACGTGAGCAGCGAATCCGGGAGCAATCGAGTTGCGACCGCCTTCGGCAACGTGACGGTTTTCGCCGCCGTCCCGTGCGCCACGTGTGGCTGCGAAAGCTCGAGCCAGACGTACAGCTTCAACGGCTTGTCCGGCGCCTCGAGCCAGCCGGATTCGACGTTGGCGGTGGTCGCTATCCACCGAGCCGCGATCACGCCCTGCGGCAGCTCGACCCGGCGCCCGATCGGGGCGATGTCGCTCTGCACCGGCGGGATCTGCGGTTCCGCGTTGCAGGCACTGAAAAGCAGCGTTGCGAAGCAAAGCACCGCCGACTGCAGTGTAATCCGCATCAACTTCCCTGTTCCGCTCACGGCGACGCCGGCGGAAGTGCTGCGGGAGGGCTTGGCAAAGTTGGGCTCGCTCCCGGCGCTGGGCGAGCCACGATCGGCGGCCCTGAAACCCTGACGTTCGTTGCCTTCGCTCCTGGAACGAGCGTATCGGCCTGGCAATCGATGCGACGTGTGAGGGTTGAAGCGCTCACGAACTCGTGCGCTAGCCGCGTTACTTCGAACCGACCATTTTCGGCATCCGGAATGTTGGTCGCGATATCCGCAGCTCCCGGGTTGAAATTGTACATGTCCTCCGCATGCAGCGTGAGCAAGATGGTGAAGGTGCGCTTCAGATCTGGTGCCGTCACGGCAGTGACCGTCGCGTCCGCCCAGATCGCATGGCCTCCGATCGCCTTCTGCCAATTTTCCGTCGCTGGGTACGGGAAGCGGTCATCAGCACCAACCGATATCAGAGTGCTGGTCATCTCGAAGCTGTCCGTCTTGGCGGACGCTGGAGACGCATTCACCTTGGAGCTGTGAATGGCTATCGCCGCAGCGACGACGTCTTCCACCACCGATGAGAGCACTTGCCGACCGGACGTGTCGGCCCTGATGAACTTTTCATAGCTGAATGCGAATGGCGCGCCGCCACCGAACAGGAAATGCTCGTACGCGTTGGTTGCGTCCAGAAGATCGGCGCGTAGCAGTTGGGCCCCGCGCAGCCGGGCAATCCAGGTCACCAGTAGCGCCCTGTCTCGGAGGGTGGGCGCTTCGACCTTGCTCGTGTCGAGGTTGCCGTCGGCTCCCGTCAGGAAGCCGTGGTCGTGCTTAATTTCAGGCCGCTGCGCCGGTCCCTCAGTGAAGTCGAGCCGCGCTGCCGAGGACTCCACGAGCGGTACGAACGCGTCCGTTGCCGTGTCACTGCTCTGGCCGAGGACGTCGCTGGCGTCCGCGAGAAGGATCGGCGCTGCAAGCGGCTGCTCCACCTGCACGGCGGCGACCTTTTGTGAAGGTATCGGGAATTCGGATAGGCGACGCAGAGGAACGTCTGCGACGTCGTTGACCGTGAACGGCGCCTCGATTCCACCGTCTATCTGAAGAGACGCAAACACCTCTAGAAGCTGGGACGGCTCGCTCTCTCCGGGCACGAAGAGGAGGAGCTCCCCCGCCGCAGCGCCTCGGAACTGAGCGGGATCCACATCCAGGCGGAACACGCGTCGCGGAGACCGGCTGCGCTGCGCGGTCTTGTCGCCCGCTGAAGGCGTATCGTCCTCGATGGCGGGCGAATGCACGATCTGCTCGCCTTCGGAGGCGAATTCGAACGTCGGCACCAAGGCATCGCCGCGCAGGCTGATTCTGCCGCTCAGAGCGGCAAACTCAACGGGCGGCGCGGGTGTCCCGCCACGGACCCGCTGAAGGTACCTCGCAGCGAACGCGATCGTGGCGGGAAGCGGCACACCGATCTTGGCACGGGAGAGACCGGACCCCAGATTCGTAAATGACAGCCGCACCGCATGGGCCCGCGGCTGACTTCCGTCGCTCGAGAGCACAGGGTCGAGCAGAATACGAAGGCTCCGCATAGAGTCGACTAGACATACCATCGACTCGGCAGCTCGCGAAGCGCTGGGGGCCCCCTCCCCTGGTCGGGGCGGGCGGACCCGAGCCGACCGCCGCTCAATTGCAGTTCGTGGGTGCGCCGTTGACGTTGGTCCAGGTGCTGCCGGTGGCGCAGGGCTCCTCCCTGATGGCCGTGCCGCTGACCGCGATGTTCTGCATCCTGATGTCACTCGAGGTGCCGGCGATGCGGAGCTCGCCCGAGCTCGCGATGCGGCTCTGCTGGGCAGCGTTGCCCACGGTCACGTTGTGGGCGTTCTCCAGGAGGATGCTGTTGTTGCCAGTGTCCTGAATATCCACGTGCTCGATGCGGGCGGCGCCGCTCCCAGACACGGAGAAGATGCCGCGCCCGCCACCGCGAGCAACGACCTTTTTGGCTACGATGTTGACCGTGGCGTAGCCGTTGTTGAGCCGACCGTTGTTGTTGGCCATGCGGAACGCCGCGTAGCCGGCACCGCTAGCGCAATCGGTGCAGCTGACCAGGTCGACAGTCGCGTTGGTGCTTCGATTCAAGAGCACACCGCATTCACCGACGTTCTCGCCCTCCACGGTGCCGATGGTGATGTTGTTGATGCCGTAGGTCTCGACGATGTGGCTGCTCATGCCGGAGCCGAACACGCGATCGATTCGCAGGTTCTGGTTGAAGGTCGAGTCCGTGCCGGCGCTGGCGCTCGTATCTACGCGAATGCCGATCCCCGGCGAGGAGGTCGAGAGGCGGAGATCGATGTTGCCGAGGTGCATGTTGTTCGTGCCGCGGAAGAAGATGCCGTACGCCGGTGCACCGGTCATCTTCAGGTTCGGAATCTCGATGTCGCGCGCGTTGCGCGCGTAGAAGGGTGACTTGTCCGCGCCCGCTCCCGTTCCACTCACGTTGACGGTGCCGCACACGTTGACGACCGTATAGCTCGGGATGGGAACCTGGGAATTGGCGGGGATGTCTCCCGAGCCCTGCACCAGAATGCTCTGCTTGGACGTGCGCCCAGCGGTGAGGCTGCCGTAGGCCGCGCGGAGGGCCGCTTCCATGTCGGCCCCCGAGTAGACCTGCTTGCCTGCATTGGTGACGACCCAGGTCGAGCCGGTTTTGATCATCAACGCGTTGTAGCCAGTGGTGGAGCCGTCACAGGGGTAGCTGCCCGCCGGACTGCCACCTGAGCCGCCGGTGGGAGCACCGCCCATCGAGGCGCCGCCAGCACCGCCCATGGACTTACCGCCCCCGCCGCCCTGCGCGCCCCCCATCGAGGCTCCACCGTTCGCCGTGCCACCCTGGGCACTGCCACCCGTCGAGCTGCCCGCGGCGGCACCTCCCGCCGAGGTACCGCCCGCCGGATTGTTCGTTCCCGCGGTACCACCCGCGGAGGTGGTGCCACCGAAGGCCGAGCCGCCGACGCCCGTCCCCCCGGCGCTGCTGCCACCCATGCTGAAGGAACCGCCCGCGGCACTTTTGCCCCCGGAGCCGGAGGAGGCACCCGCGACGGCTCCTGTGCCGCCCGTTCCGCCGGTGTC
>DASQDA010000187.1:0-2583 GCA_035634435.1 Polyangiaceae bacterium | reverse complement strand
GCTCCGGCGCGTTCACGTAGCCGAGGTCCGTGTTGTCATCGAAGGCGTAGCTGCCGATGTCCTTGACCCTGGGCAGCACGACCTTCGTCCAGACGCCGGGCGCGGTTTGAATGCGGCGAAACGCGTGCTCCCCGATGCGGGTGACGCTGGGTAGATACAGCAATCTCAGGTGACCATGAGTTTGTTCACCGAAGGCCATTTTCCCGACGCTTTGCAGCCCGCGCAGGCTGAGCGTGTAGAACTTCGCCGAGGCGAAGGCGCCATCCGGGGCTTCCACCAGATCGTCCATCACCAGATCGCGAACCCAGCTCTCGGCCCAGCCGTTGGCCCAGAGCCAGGTGTGGCCGCCCAAGACCTTGGTGTTAGCGCAAACAGCGCCGGAATTCGGCCACAAGGCGCCGGACTCGGGCGTGCACTCGGTGCCGCCCTGAATCGATTGCAAGTTGTAGACGTAGAGGCGCGTGAGCCGCGCGGCGCCACGCCCCCCTTGAGCTTCGGACCGATTCAGGATCTGCAGCGTGCGCAGGTCGGTGTCCCTCAGGGAAGATGCCGTCGCCGCCAGGTAGAGCGCGAACCCCGTACACCTCGCAAGCTCTTGCAACTTGGGAGCGAGAGCCTCGAACAAAGACTGCGAACCGGCGGCGTCGAACTGCAGCACGCACGTGTCGGGCGGCAGGGCATGATCCCCTGGTTGAGTGAAGACGTACGTGTAAGTCTCGGACCGGGACAGCTCGGGATCGCTCGAGAAGATCGGGTCGGGTCCAGGGTCGATGCTTGGGTCGATGCTCCCGAAGTCGATGTCCGCGTCGGCGTCGTAGTAGTCGGGGCGCCCCGGATTGGCGGCGCCAGCGCTGGCACCGCCCGTCACGCCTTGACCGCCGCTCCCGCCCGCCGTGCCGCCGGTGCTCGTGACCGCGCCATTGCCGCTTTCGCCCGTCGGCGTGGTGCCGCCGGTGCCCGCGGAGGTGCCGCCGGTGCCCACGGAGGTGCCGCCGGTGCCCACGGAGGTGCCGCCAGTGCCCGCGGAGGTGCCGCCGCTGCCGGGGGCTCCACCCGTGCCCGCGCGGCTAACATTCCCCGCCGCCGCCGTGCCCTCGGTAATTGTGGTGCCCACGCGCCCACTGCCGCACGCAGAAACCAGCGTTCCAAACAGGGCGAGAGCTAAGGTTCCAGCGATCCGCCGGTCCCTCGTTCTCGAGACGTGAACGGGTGCAACACCAGGTGAGCGAGCGCTCGGCATTGCGAAGTATGTGGTCACGCGGCGCGCAGCACAACCATGGCGTCAACACCTACCTTGAACCCTACGGTGCTTCCTTCGCGGTCAATGGATCTCTCCAGGCGCACTACCGCGCCGGTTGCGGCGTCCACGGAAGCGGCATGTTCGTGTGAGTGGGGTTGGCGCTGACGCTCGCTGCGTGCGGAAGCTCCGAGCTGCTGCACCGAAACCGACTGCCGCGACAGGGCGCGTGATGGAAGAACGCGGATCGTGCCCAACTGCTGCTTCGAAGAGCGGGGAGAGGCGTCGGGCCTGCGCTGTCTGAGTATCGCAGCTCGGCGCAAAACGTCACGGCGAGAGGTGGATTATCTATAGTGCGATCCTGACGAGCCTCTTCATGCTCCCGTTCATTGCGTGCACGCTTCAGCGAAGGAAGAGATGACCGTTGATCAATCGTGCAGCATGCTTTGAGCGAGTCACGTCACTTAGAGTTGATGGCGTATCGTTTTCGCGTCCCGACCCTTCGAGCCCATAGCCCTTCATCGCTGCTGGGCAGTGTCGCTCTAGGTTTGTTGCTGGCGTGTAGTGCCTGCGGCGGAGGCAGCTCGGACGATTCGAGCAACGCAAGCGGCGGGACGCATGTAGGTGGCCAGCTGGCTCGCGGTGGCGGCGTCAGCAACGGCGGTACCACCAGTAGCGGCGGCAGCATGAACGATGCTGGCAGTGCAGGCGCCCAGGTCAGCGGCGGCAGCGCTGGGAGCATTGGCGCTTTTGGCGGCAGCGGTGGCGCCTTCACGATGGGCGGCACAGCGGGCAGCGGCGGCAGCGCAGCCTCGGCCGGGGTTGCAACGACTGGCGGCGCCGCGGGCGCGAGCGGTAGCGGCGGCGCGGGAACTGCGGGCACCGGCGGTGGCGCGGGCACCGGCGGTGGCGCGGGCGCGGGTGGCAAGTCGGGCGCGGGCCTGATTCACCCTGGCGGTTTGCTCACCCAGCCCGATCTCGACCGCATGCGCACCAACGTGGCGGCGGGCAAGGCGCCTTACGCGGCGGCCTGGAACGCGATTCGGACGACCGACGCGAACGCCAACTATCAGCCGAGCGTCGAGCCCACCATCACGTTGAAGTATGCTTTGCAGAACCAGGGCCACGCCGCCTATGTGCTCGCCGTCAAGTGGGCGGCCTCCGGCGACATGACCTACGCGACCGCTGCCAAACGTGTGCTCGATGCCTGGGTCAACACCGTGACCAACATTGCCTCGCCAGAGACAACGCTGCGCGTGGGCATCGGGTCCGTCCAGATGGCGAACGCTGCAGAAATCATTGCGCACGGCTTCAATGGCAGCGCGGGCTGGCCGCCCGCCCAAGTG
>DASQDA010000186.1:0-4382 GCA_035634435.1 Polyangiaceae bacterium | reverse complement strand
GCTCAACGTTCCACCGGCACCCGTGCCGCCGCTGCCCGACTGAGGTGTGGCGATCATGCCACCGTTGCTCGTGGCCTGCCCCGAGCTACCAGCGGAGCTACTGCCGCTGCTTCCGGACGGCGCCGTGCCGTCTTCGCCGCCACAAGCGATAAGCAGCGCCCCCAGCGAGAGACCACCAAGCCACTGCGTTCGTGTTCTCGTCCGGACAGCCTGCGTCACCTTTGGTCAGTGCATGCTGCTGCTTTTTCCAGTCAATGTATCGCCGTTCCCGCGCCGATTTGGGTGCGGAGCGGCGCGGCGGACCGACCTCTGTGCAATGACGAGAAATCTGGCCGATCGCTTATTGCTGGCGCACAGCACTTTTTGTGATCAGTCGCCGTTGGCAATGACCATAGTCCCGCGAGCGCTCCTGTGTGCTCCTCGGGTTTCACCTGCTCGCAGGCACTGATTTCGATGCTGGCCCTCGGCTACACGCGCACGCACATTCGCCGACTGTACGTCTTGGGAGCAGCCACCAATGCCTTGTGGTTTAGCGGCTCCCGCGCGGCGGCCGAGCCTGTCGAGCCCGTGCGCCTCGAGTATCGAGCGCTCGCCGATGGTTGCCCCGATGCGACTGCCTTCCTTGATAAAGTGCGGACACACACCGCCGGCATTCGCCTGGCCGCGCCCGGTGAAGCTGCCAGGACGTTTCGTGTCAACATCAGCGCGGCCGAGCAGGGAAAGCTACGCGGCGAATTCCTGGTGAGCGCGCGCGAAGGCCCGGAGGACACGTCTGCAAGCCGTGTGATCAGCGGCGATACCTGTGGCGAGATCGTGGAGGCGCTGGCGGTCTTTGCCGCCCTGTCGCTGGGGTCGGAGGCTCCCCCGCCGCGGCCGCTTCCAGAACAGCCGAAGGAACCGCCGCCAGAGACGCCTGCCCCGCCGGTTCAGCCGATCGCGGAAAAGCCAGCCCCCCGCCCTCGTGTGCGCGCAACACCCGCGCCTGCCGAGACCCCTTTCGCTCCGGCGCACTGGTGTGGGCGCGCGGGTCTGGGCCTGCGCGCCGTCGGCGTCGGGACGCCCTCGCGACTCCTGATGCCGGGGCTGTTCGGCGAGCTCGGTTACGAGCGCAGCGCCTCCGGAGTGCACTTGGAGCCTTTGCTGCGCCTTGGGTTCTCGCGGGCCGGCGTCGACACCGAAGCCACGCCGCAGGGCGCGGCTCATCTGCGCTGGACCACGGTGCGCCTCGATGCCTGCGCCCTGTCGCTCCGGCCGGACCGCGACGTAGCGGTGCGGCCCTGCCTTTCGGCAACCGCCGGCCTGTTCAATGTGACCGGGAGAGCCGTGGCGCAGCCCCGCTCGCGAGAGCTCGCCTGGTGGGCCGCAGGAGGCCTTCTTCGCGCACAGTGGAGGGCCTGGTCCCACCTGACGCTGGAGGCCGAGCTTGCCATCGAAGCGCCACTCCGCCGCGACCGTTTTCACGTCGAACCGGCGACGGCGGTCTACCGGGTGCCTGCGACCCTGGGAAGCGCGGGCATCGCGCTGAGCATCGATTTTTTGTGATCAATCGTGCCCACAGCCGCCCATTGGTCCGCGGACGCTCGCGTCCGGAGCAGGAACGACAGCTCGCCTGTGATATCGATGAACCTGACGCCCTCAGCGTTGACGATGATGAAACTGGCGGACGAGCCATCGGAGTCGAGGCTCGTGAGCTCCGGCGACGAGCGCCTGGCGACGCTGATGGCGCAGGAGCTGGACTTCGTCTGGCGCTCGTTGCGACGCCTCGGTGTTCCGGCGAGCTCGGTCGACGACGCCACGCAGCGCGTGTGGCTCATCGTGGCCCGCAAGCTGCCGCACATCCTACAGGGTAGCGAGCGCGCGTTCCTCTTCGGAACCGCCATGCGCATCGCCTCGGAGGCACGCCGCAAGATCGCGCGCCGTCAAGAAGTGCTCGGGCCCGTCGAAGTCACGGATCCGGCGCCCGGCGCGGAGGAGCTACTCAGCCAGCAACAGGCGCGCAGGGTGCTCGACGAGGTTCTGGAGGCCTTGCCAGACGACCTGCGTGCCGTCTTCATTCTCTACGAGCTGGAGGAACAGACAGCCGCGGAGATCGCCAGCATGTTGTCGTTGCCGCCGGGCACGGTGGCCTCGCGACTGCGGCGTGCACGCAGCGCGTTCGAAGTGATCATCAAGCGCCTGAAAGCACGCCGCCAGAGCGGAGGGTCCTTCTGATGTCCCGAATACCTCCCCGTATCGTGGACGGCGGCGCCGGCGAATGGGCGCGCGAAGTGGTGCTGTCAGCGCGGCGCGACGCGCCTTCGGAGAGCTTTCGTCGTAGCCTGCGGCGGGACATCAAACTGTTGAGTGGTGCGGCGGGCCTGGCGGGCTTGACGACGACGACGTCAGCCAAGGCGCTGGTGGTGATCTTCGCGAAGTGGACCGCTCTTGGCGCTCTCGGCGGTGCAGTGACGGTGGGTGCGGCCTCTCAGGTGTTGCAGCAGCGGACGGAAAGTGTCGAGCGCTTCGTGACTCAGCGAAACCCTGCCAGCGCTTCGCCGCGCCAGCGCTCGAAGGCCGCGGCGGATTCGCGGCGAGCGGCGTCGAGCACCAGATCCGCTGCAGAGGTCGCCTCGCCGACAACGGCCGGTTTCGACGCCGAGCGGTACGCCAGCGAGGGGGATCTCGGGGCCACGAACGGAGCGGAGAGCGCTCCCGGCATTGCGGCAGCCAACGTGGAGGCAGACGGCACGACCAGCAAGCAGCCTACTCGGTCGCGCAAGGGAGCTGCGGGACTGCCTGCACCCGTGCGTCCAGCGAAGGCCGCAGGCAGCACGTTGGCCGTGGCGTCCGCTCCGCAGGCGCCAGCGGCCGGCGGAGCCAGCACGCTGGCAGAAGAGATCAGCGCCATCAACGCGGTGCGCGCGGCCCTCGCCGCCAGCGATCCGCAGCGGGCAATGCTCCGCCTCGACGCCTACGAACGCCGCTACCCGACCGGACGCTTCGCTCTGGAAGCGAAGGTCTTGCGCATCGACGCCTTCACTGCGGTCGGTGACGCGGGGTCAGCGAAGCGGCTGGCTGAGCGTTTCCTGGCGCTGCACCCAAGCAGCCCTTATGCGGAGCGCTTGCGCGGGGTAACGCGTGCGGCGACACCTTGATCATTGAGTGATCAAACCAGACCCTCGTAGGCCATTGATGGGCATGAACCGGCGTCGATTGGGCCTGCGACCTCTTCTACTGCTGATGCCGCTGCTCATGGTGAAGTGCAGCGGCGACGACTACTCCATCGGCGGCCCCAACCAGGGTGGCGGCGCCTCAGGCGGCGCGGCAGGCAATCTCGAAGGGGGGTCCGGTGGCTTCACGGGCGGCCGCAGCAGTGGCGCTTCGGGAGCGGCGAGTGGCGCAGCCGCTGGAAGCGACGAGCCCGGAGTGGGCGGGGGCGCCGACGCCGGTGGCCAAGCCGGCGCAAGTGCAGGCAGTCACCAGGGTGGAGGCGGCGCCTCGGGGGGCGGCGGCCGGGACGACGGGGGCGGCGGCGAGCCACCAGGGCACGGCGGTGGGGGCGCGCCATCAGGTGGTGCGGGCGCGCCGGCTTGTGGGCACACCGTGGCAGCGCGTTGCCTCGGCTTCACGCAGGAGCCAATTGAAGGCGTTGGCACCGAAGCCGTGGCCATGCTCGAGAGCGTGGAGGAGATCGCCGCTATCAATCGTCACAACCAGATGGTCGGCAGCGCAAGGACGGACTGCGGCGTCGTCAGTGCCTTCATGTACCAAGACGGCCAGATTCACTCCCTGCTGGAACGGGTGGACCACGCCCGCAGTTGGGCCGTCGACGTCAACGACCGCGGCGTCGTGGTCGGAGAGGTGATCCTGGAGACTGCACTAGGGACTCACCCCTCCTTTCCCTTCATTTGGGACAACGGAGTGCTCGAAGTGCTCACGGAGCTGCCTGAGCACCAGGTCGTCGCCATCAACAACCGCGATCAGATTTTGCTTCAGGCGACCCGCGTCGCAGACGACGGCCAATTGGAACCAGCGGGCGTGCTGTGGGAAGCGGGCGCGCTCACCCAGCTGGGGCCAGTCCCCGGAAGGCAGGGCTTGCAGCCACATGACTTGAATGACTCGGGGCAGGTCGTCGGCAGCCTTCTCACGGGCGCCGCGCCAAGGTGTTGCCCGCCCAGCGTTACCTCAATCGGATTTCTCTGGGACGATGGCGTCATCCAGGAGATTCCGGCGCTGCAGGCTGCGACCGCCATCAATGACGCTGGCCTGATCGCGGGTTCGTCGGCAGCGACCACGCAATGGGCTCCGGCGATCTGGGACGGTGCAAACCTGGTGGTGTTCGGGGCCCCAAACGACGACGCGCCGGTGTGGCTCGGGGACGACGGCTCGGTGCTCGGGCCAGG
>DASQDA010000185.1:0-2881 GCA_035634435.1 Polyangiaceae bacterium | reverse complement strand
CTCGAGGTGGCGAAGGGCTCTACGGAGTGGTTCACTTCGAAACCCGCGCGGTGGGAGTGGTGCCCTACGAAGCTGGCGACATCTGGCTGGTTGGACAGTATCGATTTCCGCTCGGCGCCTACTCGTGGGAGATCCCGGAGGGCGGCGCGCTCGCCAGCGAGGACATCGACGGATGCGCGCGGCGCGAGCTCACCGAAGAGACAGGCCTGGTGGCGGACGAGCTGACGCCTCTCTGCACCCTGCACCTCTCCAATTCTGTAACCGACGAGGTGGGCTACGTGTTCCTGGCCACCGGATTGAGGTCCGGTACGGCCTCGCCCGACGAAACGGAGGAGCTCGCGGTGCGCCGCCTGCCACTGGAGGAAGCCTACGCGCTGGTGCTGCGCGGGGAGATCACCGACTCGATGAGCATCATCGCGATCTTCAGGCTGATGCTGCTTGCGCGGGAGGGAAAGCTACCCGGCACCGGCGCAAGCAGCGCCCCCTGAGCGGCTCTGTCGGCCGCAACCTACACGCGGTGACGTGCTGGATGCCGCCGCGGGCCGCCGCTTGGAGAGCAAGCCAACGAATTGCCGTCCACTGTTGCTTGCCCTCGTGCGCGCACCGTGGCAGCTTCGGGGCTCCCTGGCGCCCCGCGACGGGCGGCAGGGTTTCGGTGAGGTAGCCAAGTGGTTAGGCAACGGTTTGCAAAACCGTTATACGTGGGTTCGAATCCCATCCTCACCTCGAACGGGGATCGCTGAGCGAGCGTGCGGGCCGAGGCACGAGCCAGGCTCGGTTTCGCGGCCTCGTGAGCTGCGCGACGCAAAGTTGTCCGCGGGCAGTGGCTTTTTTCAGTTCTGGCTCTAAGTGTCAGCCGCATGCCTGGTTCGTCTCGGCGCCGGTCGGCTAGTCGCGTGGCTATGGTTTTCTTGTGGCTCACGGCCGTGAGTTGCGACAAGCCTGCCCCGGCGCAGGCTCCGCCGGCCAAGGAGGTGGAGGTCATCACCGTCACCAAAAGCGAGCTGCGTGACACGGGGGAGTATCTGGGAACGGTCATCTCCCGGCAGAGCGTGAACCTGGTGCCTCAAATCGCCGGCTACGTGCGGCGCATCGCCGTGCGACCCGGCCAGGTGGTGAAAGCCGGCGACCCCATCCTGGAGGTCGACGCCCGGCAAGAGTCGGCGGCGCTGGAGAGCGCCCAGGCGCAACAGCGGTCCGCCGAGGCCAACCAACAGCTCGCCGCTCGCACCCTCGAGCGCTCTCAGGCGCTATTGAAAGAGGGCGTTACTAGCGCGCAGGAGCTGGAGCGAGCCGAGGCGGAGGCCGAGGCAGCCGAGCAAGCGCGGAAGGCCGCCGAGGCATTGGTGTCTCAGCGACGTGTTGGTCTGCAGTATTTCGCGGTGCGGGCGCCGCTCGCAGGTGTGCTCGGCGACGTTCAGGTGCGTATCGGCGACTTCGTGACCGCGTCGACACCGTTGACCAGCATCACTCAATCGAACGTGCTGGAGGTCAGCACGACCGTCCCGGCGGATCGCGCCCGTTCCATCCTTCCAGGCACGCCGCTGGAGCTGCTCGATGTGGACGGCAAGGTGCTGCTGATGGCGCCGGTCTACTTCGTCGCGCCGCAGGCGGATCCGCGCACGCAGCTCGTCGATGTGCTGGCCATCTTCGAGAACAGTGTGGGACTGCGGCCCCAGGAAATCGTTCGCACGCGCGTAATCTACGGCACGAGCACCGCCCTGCAGGTCCCAGTGCTGTCGATCGTCCGGCAAAGCGGGCAACCCTTCGTCTTCGCCGTAACCCAGAAGGGCGCCGGGCTGGTCGTCTCGCGCCGTCCCGTCACGCTGGGCCGGCTCGGTGAGCAGAGCTACGTGGTCGAGGGCGGGCTGACGCCGGGCGACCGTATTGCCGTCTCCTCGCTGCAGGCGCTCCGCGACGGTGCGCCGATTCGGATCAAGGCCGAGGCGCCCACGGCCAAGGCCGAGCAGGGCAAACCAGCCGCACCAGCTCCACTGCGTGAGTGAGGTCTCGTGTTCGTCGACTTTTTCATCCGGCGCCCGATCTTCTCTGCTGTCTGCTCGATCCTGCTGACCCTGATCGGCATTCTGGCGATTCCCTCGCTGCCGATCGCGCAGTACCCGGATCTCGCGCCGCCCCAGGTGACGGTGACGAGCACCTACGTCGGCGCCAGCTCCGACCTGGTCGAGACCGCGGTCACCATCCCACTCGAGCAAGAGCTGAACGGGGTGGAGGGCATGCGTTACATCACCTCGACGAGCGGCAACGACGGCGTGTCGAGCATCACCGTCACCTTCGATGCGTCGCGAAACATCGAAGTGGCCGCAGTGGACGTACAGAACCGTGTCGCCCGGGCGGCCTCGCGGCTGCCCTCACAGGTCAATCAGACGGGCATCGTGGTCAACAAAGCGTCGACTCAGCTGCTGCTGAGCATGGGCCTGTTCAGCCCCGACGACCGCTACGATGCGAAGTTCCTGTCGAACTACGCCGACGTGAACCTGCGTGATGCCCTGAAGCGCGTGCGGGGCGTGGGTGAGGTGCGCATCTTCGGCGAGCGCAAGTTCGCCATGCGACTGTGGCTCGATCCCACCGAGCTGGCGCGGCGCCGGCTCACCGCGCAGGACGTGGTGCGAGCGCTGCAGGAGCAGAACCTGCAAGTGGCGGCGGGCCAGGTGGGGCAGCCCCCCTCGAGTGCCGAGCAGCCCTATCAGATCGCGGTGCGCGCTCGCGGTCGGCTCGTGGAACCGGAAGAGTTCGCGCAGATCGTGGTGCAGCGTTCGCCGACCGGAGAAATCGTGCGCCTGGGCGACGTCGGGCGCACCGAGCTGGGCGCCGAGAACTACGGGCAGTTGCTGCGCTTCGGAGGCCGCACCGGCGTGGG
>DASQDA010000184.1:0-1781 GCA_035634435.1 Polyangiaceae bacterium | reverse complement strand
GCAAGCCAGTAGCAGCCGCGCCTCCGCGCTCAGCCCCGCGCCGTGCGGCGTTCAGCGCGTTCGACGTTCGTCCCTCGCAGCTCACGGGGGTGGTGCTCGACAACCGCTACAAGATCCACGGCTACTTGAGCGGCTCCACGTCGCGCGTTTACCTCGCTGAGGATCTCCAAAGCTCGGCGCCGGTCGTGGTCAAGATGCTGGCGCCCGAGGCGGCTCGCAACGCCGCATTGCGCCAGCGCATCCTGGAGCAAGCGCGGGAAGCAGTGGCCGTGCGCCACCCGAACGTCATCGACATTCTTGGCGTGGGGCAGACGCCCGGGGGCCTGCCCTACCTCATCATGGAAGCACTCGCCGGGCAGCCGCTCATCGAGGTCCTGCGGCAGAGCGAAAAGCTGCCCACGGATCTGGCGCTGGTGCTGGCCCGCCAGGCCGCCGCGGGACTCTCGGCCATGCACCGCGCTGGCATCCTGCATCGGCACCTGAAGCCCAGCAACCTGCTCGTGCTCGGCGCGCCCGAACAACCTTACGGTCTGAAGTTGCTCGATTACGGCATGGCGAAAGGCTGGGAGTCGACGGCCGCCAGCAATGCGCACACCCTGATTGGCACCATCGAGTACATGGCGCCCGAGGAGATACTCGCCGAGCACGCCGACGAGCGCAGCGACATCTATTCCTTTGGCATCCTGCTGTTCCAGCTCTTCACCGGTCACGTACCATTCGAGAGCACGGCCGGACCGGTGGTGTTGCGGCACCAGCTGTTCTCCCAGGTGCCTCCGCCCTCGTGGTTGGACGACGGCATCGATCCGGGGCTCGAGGCCATCATCTTGAATGCGACGCGCAAGAATCCGGACAACCGTTACCCGTCCGTGCAGGCGCTGGCCGATGACCTCGACATCTCCGTGGGGCTCATCAGCGGCCGCATCGAGCTGCGCCCGTTGCAGCAGTCGCCCGACCTCTACTTGCCGCGAACGGATCGCGGTCGCGACGCGCTGGAGATGCTGTCCCGCAAGTTTGCCGAGGCGGATGCACCGGACAAGACGTCCGGCGGCTGAGCACCCAGCATGCGCGCACCAGCGTGGGCTGCTCTGCTCCTGGCCAGCGCTTGCTCACGCGTGCCGGTACCTGCGGAGGACCCGGCGCCCGTCGCGCCGCGACGAGCCGGCATCGTCGTCCAGAGGAGGCCCATGACAGCGGCCGTACCGAGCCGACGGGAAGCCATCGTAGAAACCTTGCACGGCGTGCCGGTGGCCGACCCCTATCGGTGGCTGGAGGATGGCACGGCTCCAGAGGTGAAAAGCTGGGTGGCGGCGCAGAACACGCTGACGGACGAGACCCTGGCTCGGGTTCCGGAGCGCGAGGCGTTGCACGAGCGGCTGACGCAACTGCTCGCGATCGGCACGATCTCGCTGCCCGTGGTGCGTCGCACGCGAGGGGGCCAGCTGCGTCTGTTTTTCACGCGTCGCAGCGGACCGCAGGATCAACCCGTCCTGTACGTGCGCGATGGCCTAAGGGGACAGGATCGAACCCTCGTCGATCCTAATCGCGAGACCAGCGACGGGACGACCTCGCTCGATTGGTACGACCCATCGCCCGACGGCAGCATGCTCGCTTACGGCACGAGTCAGGGCGGGACGGAAGACAGCACGTTGCGCGTCCGCGAGGTCGCGACCAGTCGCGACCTACCAGATCGGATCGAGCGTACCCGGTTCGCCTCCGTGGCCTGGAGCGTCGACGCGCGGAGCTTCTTCTACACTCGCTACCCGCGTCCCGGCAGCGTGCCG
>DASQDA010000183.1:0-4939 GCA_035634435.1 Polyangiaceae bacterium | reverse complement strand
GCAGCTTCTGCCGACAACTAGCGCAAAGCTTTCGGGAAAAGCCTACTTGCGCCGCGGTGCTGGTGTGCTGATCAGCGCATGCCGGTCGCGGCACGAGAGCTGCAATAAAGCCGTGTGACTCCAACAAGGGGACTCACACAGATGAAAAGACTCACGACGGCGATAATGACTTCACTCGGGCTTCTGGCGCTGGCTTCTGCATGCAGCGTCGACACCAGCGCGCTCTCCGAGGAAGAGATTGCGTCAGATGCAGCCGCCGTTTGCGAAAACCCACAAGCTACCAACGCCGTTATGGCCGGCATGGCCGTGGCAGCGGCAAAAGAGCTGCGGCGCTGGCTGCCAGCTCGCGATCTGACCTGGGACTTCAACACCGGTATGCTCGCCCTGACGGCCGACGGCCGGGCGCGGTGTGGCGGCTCATGCCCGAATCTGCAGGCGCTGCTCGACCTGCAGAAGCGCGAGGCGACGGGTACCATGATCGGCGGCTCTGCCGTCGACCACAACACCCTGCGCGCGCGCCTCAAGGCCACCTACGACCGCCAGAAGACGTGCAACAGCCGCCCCGACAATCACTATGGCGACGACTGTCCGGTCGAGACCCACGACCTCAAGTTCTCCAGCAAGACCCCTGGATCGTGTGACACGGACTTCTGGTTCCACGCCTACAAGATGGGCACGACCACGGCCCTTCAGTATCCTGCGCAGTTGAAGAACCAGCTCCTGTGGGCCGGTTACCCGGATAACCCGTACCTTGCATTCGCCGTACGTGGCGACGACGTGAAGATCGATCCGACCGCGGGCTTGATCGACGGCGATATGACCACCACCGGCTCGTGCTCCGCTGCTTGCACGAAGTACAGCGCCACGAGCCTCATCGGTCAGTGTTGCAGCTGCAACGGCCTGAACAAGACGTTCTCGCGCTCGGCCTTCAGCTACAACTACTATCAGTGCAAGTGATGGCCCGAGGGGTGGCCCTTCACCGCCCCTTGCACTGACCTTCCGCTTCGGCGGTGTACGCGTCGAACCTCGGCCGGCACACCTGTCGAGCAGACGCAGACCGTCCCCGCAATTCAGGAGAAAGAGAAGCGAGTCCGTGAGGGCTCGCTTCTTTTTCGAGCAGGGCAGGGGCGCGTGTGGAAAGCGCTCGCGCTCGCCGTAAGCCGAGGTTCGGTGAGTGGAGGTAGCGAGCTCGCAGCGGCGGGGCAAAGCTCACGAGTGGGACGACGGGGTGCATCGCGCCAGAGACGTCGCCTCGGTGAGTGCAGCGTAGAGCTGCCGACGTGCGCCGGTTCCGTTCGGTCGAGGGTGGCGTTGCCCGCTTTTCTGTCGGCGAACGCTGCGCGAGCGAATTGCACAACGTGGCTCGCCTTGCACAACGCGGATGTCGCGTGTTGTGCAGAATCCGTCAGCCCAGAGGGTGAGTGAGTATGATCCGGCGTGAGGGGGCAACTCTCAAGGGAGTAGTGAGCAGGCGCCTTGCCTACGTGGCGCTTCCCGCCGAGAAATCGCTGCAATCGTCGGTAATACTCAGCCGACGGAGGATGGTGGGCGGCTGAACGCGACGGCCTCGCTGCAGCGCCGGGGAGCGGCACGAGAGCTGCAATAGACCTGTGCGACCGAATCTGGGGACCTACTCACATGATAAAAATCAAGACTGCGATTCTGGGTGCATTGGGGCTACTGACGCTCGCTTCTGCCTGCAGCGTGGAAACGGCTGCGCTTTCCGAGGAGGAGGTTGCGTCGGATGAAGCTGCTGTTTGCTTCAACCCACAAGCCACCAATGCAGTGATGGCCGGCATGGCCGTCGCCGCTGCGAAGGAGCTGAAACGCTGGTTGCCGGCCCGCGATTTGATCTGGAACCGGAGCACGGGCTTGCTCGAGATCACCAGTGCTGGGCGTTCGCGTTGCGGTGGCTCTTGCCCGAACTTGCAAGCGCTGCTCGATTTGCAGAAGTACAGCGCGCAGGGAACGATGATCGGTGGCTCGGCTCTCGACGTGGGCTCGCTCCGCACGCGGCTGCAGTCGTTGTTCGAACGCCAGATGGTTTGCAACAGCCGGCCCGACAATCACAAGGGCGACGACTGCCCGGTCGAGACGCACGACCTGAAGTTCTCCAGCAAGACGCCGGGCGCGTGTGATACCGACTTCTGGTTCCACGCCTACAAGATGGGCACCACCTCGCCCTTGCAATACCCCTGGCAGCTGAAGAATCAGCTGCTTTGGGCCGGTTATCCCGAGAATCCCTACCTTGCGTTCGATGTGCAAGGGGACGACGTCAAGGTCGACCCCACGGCGGGTCTGATCGATGGTGACAGTACCACCACCGGCTCTTGCTCGACGGCCTGCACCAAGTACAGCGCGGGGAGCCTCGTCGGTCAGTGCTGCAGCTGTAATGGCATGAACAAGACGTTCTCGCGCTCGGCGTTCAGTTACAACTACTACCAGTGCAAGTGACGGAGAGCGGGCAGACGCAGCCCCGCCCTTCGTACTGACCTTCTGCTTCGGCGACGCAGGGTGTCGGGCTTCGGTTCGACACCTCTCGAGCAGACGCAACCGTCCCCCTCGGTTCAGGAGCACGACGAAGCGGGCGCATCGGGCGCTCGCTTCGTCGTCGAGCTCATCGCTACTTCTCCTGTCACCGATGCGTGGGCGTGCCGAACACCGGCGTTGCAGGATCAAGCTCACGCTTGACCCTTGGGAACGCTGATAAGCTGGCTGAGGGGCTGCGGAATACCGAGCTCTCTCAACAGGCTCGCCAGCATGGGAATCGCCTCTACGAAGGCGGCCGAAAGCAAAGGGATGCCCCGGTGCTTCTGTGACTGAGGGCTACACCAGGCCGGCGCAGCACCGTAGCTGCTGAACAGGGCCAAGAGTGGCTTGTCAGGCGACAGCTTGGCGCCATCACCCGGCACGACGACCTCGCTTGTGGACCCAACTTTGCAGCTCGGCGGGTAGGCCCCCGAGTGAGACGATGGCGTACATTCGCACCGGAGCCGTCGCTTCGGTGAAGGCGCCGTACAGCTGCCGACACACGCCCTGCGCGGCTTGCTCGAACGAAGCAGCGTCGGCGACCAATGGCGGGATCGCGTCCAGCAGCGAGGCCAGCTCGGATGGTCGGCTCGGAAGGGCTGCTGGCTCATCTCCCGGCTGAGCTAGCACTGGTCACGGAATGCAGCCGGCGGCCCCAGCGCTCGTCCAAGCGGCGCCCTCGCTCGACCAGCGAGCTTGGGCTGCGGGTGCGAGTGTGGGCCTCTATGTACGCGGGTTATGCAATCGAAATGGGCGCGAAGGCGACCAAGATGCTTGGGTGCGCTTAAGCAGCGGGCTAATATAGACGTTGCTGAAATGCGCGTGATCTCAAAACTTAGTTTGATCGGCCTGGCGAGCGTCGGGATTTTAGGGTCTGCCTGCTCCGTGCTCTACGACTTGAGTCCGGACCAGTGCGGGTCGCGCGCGGATTGTGCTTCCTTCGGCGCCAACTACAGGTGTGAGGCGGGCATCTGCGTGTCGAGCGTGGCTGGCCGGGGCGGCGCCGGCCCGGGCGGCACCGGTGGCACTGCTGGCGAGGGCGCCATCTCCGGCGGCCCGAACGGCGGCATCAGCGGAATGCCTTCCGGCGGTGGCGGCTCCGGTGGTCTGCCGCCTGTCGACGAATGCAAGATGACGAAGGATTGCCTCGAGCTGCACGGCCCGGAGAATCCCTCGGCCTGCGTCGAAGGCAAGTGTGTCGACCTCATCAGCGATGAATGTCCCGTGTTGTTGCCGGATAGGGAGCTTTATCTGGACAACTTGGCAGGACGGGATCCGATCATTGTCGGCGCGTACGGGCACCTGGGCATCAACCTGGTTTCCGACATGACGCGTAACTACGACCTGGCCGTGACGGAGCTCACACGCGAGCCCGGCGGGGTTCCGGGTCTAAGCGGGACCGTCCGCCCCGTGGTCTTCGTGGTGTGCGAGAACATCGATCAATCGCGGAGCGAGCTCGAGGCCAGCATTCACCATCTGACCGTCGAGCTCAAGGTGCCCGGGATCATTGCGGCGTTGTTCGCGGACGACCTGCAGTTCGCCTTCGAGCAAAGCCTGCTTGCCGCAGAAGCAGGAGACGCCCCGCCCACGTTCTTCATGAGCCCGCTCGAGTGGACCAGCGCACTGGGCACTCTCCAAGATCAGAACCTACTGTGGCACTTGCTGCCGGGCGGCAACAACGTCGGTTTGACCTACGCGCCGTTGCTGGCGCGAGCGGAGCAGTACATGCGGACGCAGGCGCAAGTGCCGGCAGAGGCGCCGATCAAGGTGGCTCTCGCCACGGCCGCGGACGAGCGCTTGCTCGTTGATTTGCGCGACTCCTTCATGGACACCGTGAAGCTCAACGGTGTGTCGGCGCCTCAGAGCCGCACCGATGGCAACTTGCTGACGCTGTCTGTCACTTCGGGGTACGACGTACCCGACGCACCGCTCACGGATGAGGTGCAAGCGATCATCGACTTTCGGCCGCACATCGTGGTGGGCGCGACAGGCCCCGAGATGTTGACCACGCTCATTCCCAGGATCGAGAGCGGCTGGACGCGGAATGCCCCGGACCCTCTTCCGCCGCGCCCGTTTTATATCCTCTCTCCCTACAACTACAATCACGCGCCTCCCCTGACGGCCTTGCTGAACGAGCACAGAATGTTCGAGCTGCGTATGGCGGGGATCAACTTCGCCTCCGCCGAGCCTCCGGCGGAGGCACTGGCGCTGTACGAGCAAGCTCTCCACGACGAGTTTCTGGGCGCGGCCGCCCTGGGGTACGAGAACTTTTACGATGCTGCGTACTACATGATCTATGCCCTGGCCGCCGCCGAGCCCCAGATCGAGCTGAACGGCCTCGATCTTGCTGACGCGATGGAGCGGCTGAAGTCGGGCGAGAAGTTCAACGTCTGCCGGCGCCGCATGCCCC
>DASQDA010000182.1:0-3510 GCA_035634435.1 Polyangiaceae bacterium | reverse complement strand
CTACACCGTCGAGCTTTCGCGCCGAGCTCGCGGCTTCGCCTTGTGGGCTGCCTTGCGCGAGCTCGGCCGCGACGGAGTCGATGCGCTGGTCACGCGCTGCGTAGCGCTCGCGCAGCTGCTCGCGCGCGAGCTGGTCCAGGTCCCCGGGCTCTCCATCCAGAACGACGTCGTGTTCAACCAGGTGGTGGTCGCGGCCGAAGCGCCGCAGGGCCGCGACTCGCGCGAATTCACTAGCGAGCTCGCTCTAGCGCTGCAGCGTGAGGGCACGTGCTACACGACGCCGACGCTGTGGCGAGGCGCGCCAGCGCTGCGCTTCTCGGTGATCAACGCCAGCACGACGCCCGGCGACATCCTTCGCTCAGCGCGCGCTCTCGCCGCTGTCTACGCCGAGCTCAGCACATGAACCCGTGATCACAGACCCGGGCCGAGGTGTTCGCTCAGGCGCTGCGATCCAGCGCGAGGTAGCGCAGCGCGAAAGCCGAGAGCCACGCGCGCTCGCTCTCGGTACGCGTGCAGCTCCCCCAGCGTTCGACGATGGCGTCGAGCGGCGCATCGATGAAAGAGGTGTCCGGCTGGACTAGTAGACCCCGGTAGCCGGCGATCACCCGCGTGCACTCGGCGTCGCCGGCGTGATGCACCACCATGACGTGCCCGACCTCATGCTGGCTTTGCGGGTGCAGCAACATGGAGTGCACCAGCAGGTGATTGCGCCAGAGTTGCGCCCAGCGCGGGTCCATGAGCTTGCTCAGCTCTGGCTCGCTCCATATCGCCCGGCAGCGGTTCTTCACCTCTTCGTAGCGGGCGGCCGTGGCGAGGTCCTGCTGGAGGGGAGAGAAAGGCTCCGTCAGCTTGGTTTCGATGCCCAGGAAAGCGCGGCGTCCGTCGCGTTGGCGGTAGTCGACCCACACGTCGAACGAAGTGCGGTCGTTGAGGAACTCTTTGCGCGGAGTGGGTGCGTACTCGAAGCGGACTGCCGTCACCCGCTCGAGCTCCGGCAGCAGCGTCTGAAAACACGCGCTCGCGAGCGCGAGATTCTGCGTCAGCGGAGCGAACAGATTGAACGCCATCGGCTGACTCGACAGCATGTTGCGCAAACAGCGGAAAGCCTCCACCCCGCCGCCCTCCGCGATACGCCGCTGCGCCACCAAGAAAATTTCCGGCGAAAGGAAGTTCGCGCCCGCCTCCGCTCCCGCCGCATCCAGCATGTTTCCGAAAAACGTGCGGTCGCCGAGCTGAGGCCCCGTACCGAACGGCAGACGCAACACGTTGGCCCGGTACCAGCTCTGATGCAGGCGCATCCGCGCCTTGAACACACCGTCGCTAGGTGACTGTGGGCCCAATGTGTACATAGGGCCGCCCCCGGCCTCGCTCGCTGCGCTCATTGTAAAGGTTCAACGGCCTCGGAGCCCCACGGGTAAGCGCGATTGGGGGCGGTGGCAGCCCCTGGCGCGCTAATCGATCGCATCCAGGGGCAACTGGGCGCGGGCCCGCAGGCCCGCTGCCTGCATCCGGGCTGCTCGGCGGGGGTCCGCGCTGCGAGAAGTAGTTGCGCGCGCAGCTACTTTTGGCGGACATCAGGGCTAGTTTTCCGGGGCGGCGCGGCTGCAGGGACGGGAGGGGGGACGAAGGTTTGCCTAGCGTCGCGGCGTGGCGAGCAGCGCGCCCGTTCCAGCGAGGCCCCCCAACATCGGCGAACAGCGGCAGGCTCCGCTCACCGAGCGGCTTGGCCGAGCGCGAACGCGCCGGGCAGCAGCGAGACGACGAAAGCGAACAGGGCGCGCGGAGGGCTCCAGGCGCCGGTGGTGGTCGGCAGCACCGAAACGACGACCAACGGAAGGCTCAGCACGCCTCCGTAGCCAGCGACGGCGCTGAGGGCAAGGCCGCCAAGCGGGTCGAGATGAAGCAGGTTGGCAGGGAGCAGCGTGCCATCTGCGGGCGCGGGCCGAACCATCGCCGGGGACCCGGAAGCGATGCTGAGAATGCGCGTGAGCACGAAAACGAACACGATCATGGCGAGACCCGCGCTCAAGGAAGACGCTGAGGGCAGCGGCGTGCGAGCAGACAGCTGCCATTGCGAGGGGCGTCGCCGTCGCCAGCGCTGCCAGCAGGCGCTGGTGCTGCGACCGGCGGCGTGGGGAGGGCGACAGCCAACAGGCAGGCGGTGAGCACGGCCATGAGCGCGGCCCAGGGCATGCCCTGCAGCAGCCACCGGGGCGTCATTGGACCTTCGCCGGAGTGGCCGAGTAGCAGAAGTAGGCACGCCGACCTCGGTGTCGTAGTGGGCAGCGGGACGGAGAGAGTGGCTCAGTATCGGTGCCGGCATCGCCCCTGTTCGGCAGTCCGCGTTGTTGCGCGCGAACACGGGAATGCATGTGGGTGGTCTGGGCGCGGGACCCCCTACGGAAGCCGCCAGGCCGCACTGTGGGCGCCGTGCCCGTCGCTTCCGGTATATCGTCGGTGCGCATGTGGTTCAGGCCAAGCTTTGCGTGCACGGTTGTCGCGGCACTGGCTGCCATCACGGCGTGCGCCGGGGGCAAGCGGCACACTCCGGAGCCGCCCGCCGCTCAGCGTCGCCCCGCGGAGGTGAGCGCAGTGCCCGACGCGCCCGCCGCACCGCGCGCCGAGCCAGCGCTGACCTCGGGCTCAGTGTTGGCGCCTGCAGTGGCCGAGCCCGTGGCGTGTGCGGCTGCGGATTGGTCGCCGCGGACGTTGGCGCCGCTGCTGCGACCTGGGAAGAAGCCAAACGCTGCGCACGCGGATCGAAACGGCGCAGCCGTGCTCCTCTTCGCTGAGCAGTGCACGGACTCACCGGAACCCACCGCGGTGAAGGCTACCGCGCCCGTGGTGATCGACGGTGTCGAGGCGCGCTTGGTGGAGGCGACGCCGGCAGGCGCGAGTGGGCGCGGATGGGCGGGCAACCAGTGCGCGTTCGAGCTCCGCCTCGCCGACGGCTCGGGCACGGCGGTGCGGCTCGGCGCTCGCGAGGTTCCACCCTTCACGACCATCAGCGCGCTGGTGCGTTCCGGCTCCGCCGCGTGGCTCAGTGTGTCGTTCAACGGCTATACACGCGAGTTCCCCAAGGGCGGTAATCGAGTGATCGCGGTCGACCTGTGTGCGGGGCGCGTCGTGTGGCAATCGAACGACGGCGTTTCGAACGGCGGGCTCCTGCTGCTCGACGATTTCCTGATCTCACCTTACGGCTTTACCAGTGAGCGCCGCTCGCTGTTCGTGCTCAACGCTCGCTCCGGCGCGCCTGTGCAGCGACTACCCGTCATCGAGAACCTCTGTCCAAGCAAGAGCTGGGCGTCGAACTGGACTCCAGGGCAGCGTTGTGATGCGCCCGGTCAAGCCGTGGGAGCGGCCAACTCACCGCGGATCGAGGCCGGAGTCTTCCTCGTCGACACGAACACGGGCTCCGCCGCGTTCGAGCTGCGCTGAGCGTCGTCCGTGGACACTCAGGAGCCTTGAAGACGAGCTGGAGCGGCCACCGCCCGTCCTTTACATCTTCTT
>DASQDA010000181.1:0-10752 GCA_035634435.1 Polyangiaceae bacterium | reverse complement strand
GGGAACGACGCTCTGCGCCGGGCTGGGGGTAAGCTGGGCCGGGTGCGGGACCGCCTGCCGCGCGGGCTGCAGGCGAGGTAGAAGGTGGCGCGCGGGTGAGCTTTCGGCGCCAGCCAGGGCGCCAATCGCTATGAACCAGGCGAGCCGCTGCAGCAAACCCCAGCGCCCGAGGGCCGGGAGCGCCCCGGGCAGGCTTTCAAACGGTCGCGAGTGGCGTCGCGTCCCCTCTAATTTGCGCACGAGCAGCTCGAAATAACCCCCTAAGCGTGGCTTCAGCGCCCGCGCCGCGCAACCATGTCCGTTGGCCTGGACCTACCCGAAAGCCTTCCCAGCAGCCTCTAAAAATAGGCAAGCTAGCGGCGATGCCTTCGCCCCGTGCTCACCTCACTCGCCACGCCGCTGGCCGCCGTGTTCAGCACCACCACGTTCTGGCCCGAAACAAGTCCAAACCCGGGCCGCGACCCGCTGGCCTCATCACATTGAGCGTCGATATCGGGGGCACCGGAATCAAGATGATCGCTCTGGATTCCGACGGTAACCCCATCAACGAGCGCGCGCGCTGCCTGACGCCGCAGCCCGCAACACCCAAAGCGGTCCTGGAGGTCATCCGCCAGATGCTGGGAGGTCAGCCCGAGTTCGACCGCATGAGCGTGGGCTTCCCGGGCGTCGTCATCCAGGGTGTGGTGCACACCGCCGCCAACCTGGACCCCGCCTGGCGCAAGTTCGACTTGGGTGCCGAGCTCCGCCAGCATCCAGGCAAGCCGGTGCGGATCATCAACGACGCGGACCTTCAGGGGTACGGGGTGATCGAGGGTCGCGGGGTGGAGCTGGTGCTCACGCTCGGCACGGGCCTGGGCTCGGCTCTCTTCGTGAACGGTCGACTAGTGCCGAACCTCGAGCTCGGCCACCACCCCTTCAAAAAGGGCAAGACGTACGAGGAACGCGTGAGCGACGCCGAGTTCAAACGCCTGGGCAAGAAGGAATGGAGCGAGCGCGTAGGCGAGATGCTCGCCCAGCTACAGCCCATCTTGAATTACGACACGCTTTATCTCGGAGGCGGGAACGCCGAGCACGTCAAGATCCCGCTCCCGTCCAACGTACGGCTGTTCAGCAATGTCGACGGCATGACCGGCGGCATTCGTCTGTGGCAGCACGAAAGCTGAGCCCACGAAAAGGCTAGCGAGCGTCGGTGGAAGCAGACCGACGCTCGCCGTGACGTAGCCCTCGATTAGTTGGTCGAGGGCTGAGCTTCACGCTTGGCGACCTCGTCGAGGTAGGCCTGCGATGGCTGCGGCATGCGCTCGAGAGCGGCCTCCAGCACCTCGTCGAGCTTGTGAACGAACACGAACTCGAGCTCGTCCCGCACTTCGCGCGGCACTTCCTCCAGATCCGCTTTGTTCCGTTCAGGCACGATGACGCGCTTGATGCCAGCGCGGTGCGCAGCCAGCGTTTTCTCCTTCAGGCCGCCGATCGGCAGCACGCGACCACGCAGCGAGATCTCCCCGGTCATGGCCACGTCATGACGCACGCGGATGCCCGTGAGCAGCGAGAGAATCGCGGTGAACATCGTGATACCAGCAGAGGGGCCATCCTTGGGCATGGCGCCGGCGGGGATGTGGATGTGGATGTCGCTCTTCTCCAGGAAGTCCTTGGCGATGCCGTACTTCTCTGCGGTGGTGCGCACATAGCTGAGCGCGGCGTGGGCGCTCTCTTTCATGACGTCGCCGAGCTGCCCCGTGAGCTGCATCTTGCCCGTGCCGAACATGCGGGTAACCTCGATGAAGAGGATCTCACCGCCAACGCTGGTCCACGCCAGCCCCGTGGCGACGCCCGTTTCCTCGGTGCGCTCCGCAACCTCGCTCGTGTATTTGATGGGCCCGAGGAACTCGCGCAGGTCGTCTTCGCTCTTGATGGTACGTGCGGACGTGTCGCCCTCGGCGACCTTGACCGCAACGCCCCGGATCACGCTGGCGATCGTGCGTTCCAGATTTCGAACACCCGCTTCACGCGTGTAGTGCTCGATGACCTCCTCCACGGCTTCGTCGGTGAGGGTCAGCTGCTCGGACTTGAGCCCGTGCTCCTCGAGCTGCTTCGGGATCAGGTGCTGTCGCGCAATGGCCAGCTTCTCGCGCCGCGTATAGCCGGGGATCTCCAAGATTTCCATGCGGTCGCGCAGGGGCGGCGGAATGGGATCCGCCACGTTGGCGGTGGCGACGAACATCACGTTCGATAGATCGTAAGGGATCTCCAGATAGTGGTCGGCGAAGGTGTTGTTTTGCTCGGGATCGAGCACCTCCAGCAGCGCGGCGCTCGGGTCGCCGCGGAAGTCGTGCCCGATCTTGTCGACCTCATCCATCATGAAGACGGGGTTGATGGTTCCCGCCTTCTTCATGCCCTGGATGATCTGACCGGGAAGCGCGCCGACGTACGTGCGTCGGTGACCGCGAATGGCGGCTTCGTCGTGCACGCCGCCGAGCGACACGCGCACGAACTTGCGCCCCAGGGCGCGCCCGATGCTACGACCCAGCGAGGTCTTGCCGACGCCGGGCGGCCCGATCAGGCACAAGATGGGACCCTTCTTGTCCTTCTTCAGCTTGCGAACGGCCAGGTACTCCACGATGCGCTTCTTGACCTTCTCGAGGCCGTAGTGGTCCTCGTCAAGGACGCGCCGCACCTCGATGATCTCCATGTTGTCCTCGGTCGAATGTGACCAGGGCAGATCCAGGATCCAGTCGAGGTAGGTGCGCACGACGGTGTACTCCGCGCTGCCGACCTGCATGGAGCGCAAGCGCTTCAATTGCTTCTTGGCAACGCTATCCGCCTCGCTCGGTAGGTTCGCTTTCGAGATGCGCTCCTCCAGCCCGTCGAGGTCGCCCTGGTCGCCGTCGTCTTCACCCAGCTCTTCCTTGATGGCCTTGAGCTGCTGCCGCAGCACGTATTCGCGCTGGTTTTTGCCCATCTCCTCCTTGATCTGGGAGTTGATGCGCTCGCGCATCTTCAAGATCTCGAGCTGCCGGGTCAGCAGCTTGAGCACCTTGCGAATGCGATCCTTTACCTCGACCGTCTCGATGAGCTGAGCCTTCTCCTCGACGGGCGCGTCGAGGTTGGCGGCCACCAGATCCGCCAGAGCGCCGGGCGCTTGAATCGAATCGATGAGCGAGCCGGCCTCGCGGGGCAGCTCGGGCATCAGCTGAATCACTTGCTTGGCGACGTCGCGCAAGCTCATGGCGAGCGCCTCCGCCTCCACGTCCTCGGTGGGCGGGGTCTCGACGCGTGCGATGCGGGCGCGCATGTAGGGGCTGCTTTGCGTCACGCTGTCGAAGCGGATACGCGTGAGGCCCTGGAGGATGAGCGAGTAGTTGCCAGAGCTGTGCTTCAGCGCCTTGAGCACGCGCGCAGCGCAACCCACCGGATACAAGTCGTCAGCGGTCGGATCGTCGGTCGCAGGATCACGCTGTGCAAAGATCGCGATCACCGGGTTGGTCAAGTTGTGGACGTCTTCGACGAGCGCCACGGACTTCTCACGACCCACGTCGAAGGGAGCGACGGCCCCCGGGAACAGGACCGCGTTGCGAATGGGAAGGACCGGCAGCTCGTCACCGAACTTAATCTCGTCTTCGCTCGGCGGCGGGGGCTGTGGCGGAGACGGCTTCTTTTTCTCGCTCATGACTTCGACCTCATCATGTCATCCTCGTGACCCGCCGCCCACCCAGTAGAGCGGGTAGCTCTCACTGCAACGCTGAGGCGGGCGGTCCTGTTGGAGCCAAGTTCCCGTGCCAAGTCAACCCCGAAGGCGCCGGCAGGCGGAAGTTGACCACAGCGGCTCCTCGGGTGCGTCGAGCCTCAATGCGGGAGGCGATGCGGCCCCCACGTCGAGGGTGCTATACGCGGTTCGGTGCGCGCCGTTTTCTTCGGGACACCCGCGCTTGCAGTGCCGACGCTGCGAGCACTGACCCAGATGGCTCAGGTGGTCGGCGTGGTAAGCCAACCAGACCGGCCAGCAGGACGCGGCCTGATTCGAACGGCTCCCGCAGTGAAGACTTTCGCCTTGGAGGCCGGTCTCGAGCTCATCCAGCCCGAGAAGGTCCGCACGGGGGAGCTCGAAGCGTGGCTGCGCGCCCGCCAGGCAGACGTGGCGCTCGTGCTCGCGTACGGTCGCATCCTGCCTCCAGGAGTGCTGGATGCACCCAGGTTCGGCTGTGTGAACCTGCATGCCTCGCTGTTGCCTCGCTATCGAGGCTCAGCGCCCATTCAGTGGGCCATTCTGCGAGGCGACACGCAAACGGGTATCTCGCTCATGCAAATGGATGCAGGCATGGATACCGGCCCCGTCTACAGCCGCCACGCCATTGGCATCGGACCTGACGAGACTGGAGGAGAGCTTGCTGATCGTTTAGCCAAGTTGGCCGCGGAGGTGACCCTCAGCGACCTGCCAACCGCCCTTGCGGGCGAGCTCATCGCCGAGCCGCAAGACTCCGCCGCGGCCACGACAGCTCCTCCCATCGAGCGCGACCATGGCCGCATCGCCTGGCAAGAGTCGGCGGCCACCATTCATAACTTGGTGCGCGCGCTGGCACCGCGACCTGGCGCGACGACATCCGTCCGCGGCAAACAGCTGCGTCTGACGAAGACGCGCCTGGTCGCGGCGGCCCCCCCGCTCGCGCCCGGCGAGCTTCGGGTCGAACGCCCACGTATTCTCGTGGGCACGGCCAACGGCGCGCTCGAGCTGGTCGCGGCGCAGCTCGAAGGCAAGCGCGAGATGCCTGCGCTCGACCTGGCCAATGGTCGCGCCCTCGTCGACGGCGAGCGGCTGGGAGCTTGATCCATGCCCGCTGAGGCCTTCCTCCACGAGCTTGCACGCGAGTTCCCCAGGTTCGCAATCGTGTACAAGCGCGATAGTCGAATCAGCCACTGCATCCACTGGGCCCTCTCGGTCCTGACGCTGGGCGGACAGCGCGAGTACCTCACTGGCTACTACACTGTGCTCGGCGATACGCTGTACGTACCGGACTGTTGGGACGAGTTAGGCCCCATCGATCGGGTCATCTTGCTGCGGCACGAACGCGTTCATCTGCGGCAGCGGCGTCGCTACGGGACCGTGGGTATGGCGCTGCTCTACCTGCTTCCGCTGTTCCCGCTGGGGCTGGCCTATGGACGCGCGCGCATCGAGTGGGAAGCTTATACAGAGACCCTGGCTGCCACTGCCGAGCTGCTGGGCATCGAAGCGGCTTGCGACCCTCGCTTGCGCACGCGGATCGTGTCCCGCTTCGTCGGCCCGGCATACGGCTGGATGTGGCCCTTCCGTTCGCAGGTGGAGCGCTGGTACGACCAAGTGCTCCAGGGCTTGCGGCGCGATCCCGGCGCACAGGAGTAGAGCCATGTCGGAAGTCATTGGCATCGACCTCGGAACCACCAACACGGTGGTCGCCATCGTCCGCGACGGCCAGTCTTCGGCGCTGAACGACGAGACAGGGACGGTGCTCATCCCGTCGGTTGTGTCGTTCGACCGCAACGGCAGCGTCCTGGTTGGGGCGGAGGCCAAGCAACGGCGCGTCGCCGACGCGTCGAACACCATCTATTCCATCAAGCGCTTGATAGGTCGCAGCTGGGGCTCGGCCGAGGTGGGCCTAGCCCGCTCGCGCTTCCCTTTCGAGATGCGGGAGGGGCCCGGTCAAGCCGCGCTCGTGGTGGCCCGAGGCGAGACTTACACGTTGCCGGAGATCAGCGCTTTCGTCTTGCGTAAGGCCAAGAGCGTGGCGGAAGCGGCGCTCGGCACGGACGTCGAACGCGCCGTCATCACGGTACCGGCGAGCTTCAACGACCTGCAGCGCGCTGCCACCAAGGTCGCTGGGCGCGTTGCCGGGCTCGAGGTGCTGCGCATTCTCAACGAGCCCACTGCCGCCGCGCTGGCCTACGGCTTCGGTCGGGCCAACTCGGAACGCTTGGCGGTGTATGACTTCGGTGGGGGCACGTTCGACGTGACGCTGCTCGACTTGTCCGACAACGTGTTCGAGGTGTTGGCGACGTCTGGAAACAGCTTCCTCGGCGGTGATGACATCGATCTTGCCATCGCCGACCGCGTGGCAGAAGAGGTGCTCCTGCGTCACCGTTTCGATCCTCGCAACGACGTTCGGGCGTTCGAACGTTTGCGCGTCAGCGCCGAGCACCTCAAGCAGCAACTTTCGTTCGATCTCGAGGCGACGGTCGACATCGAGTTTCCCGATCGATCCGCAGCCACGGTGCCGAGCTTCATCTATACGATGACGCGCATCCAGCTCGAGCGCCTGATCGCCCCGATCGTGGACCGCACCTTCGAGGTTTGCCGTGAAGCGCTGACCCTTGCTCGGCGAGACGTCAGCGACCTCGACGAGATATTGCTGGTGGGCGGTTCGACGCACATTCCCTTGGTGCAGCGCCGGGTCGCTGAGTTCTTCCAGCGCGAACCACGCTTTCACACGAACCCCGAGGAAGTGGTCGGACTGGGTGCGGCCATCCAGGCCAGCGCGCTCACGTCCAACGATCGTCGTTCCGGCAGCGTCCCGCCGGTGCCAGCGGTGGCTCGCGGAGGCGGCGCCCCGTCAGCCTTGCCGTCTCTGCCGACGGCGCGCTCGTGGACAGAGACCGCTGAGCTATCTCCGCCGCTGACGCTCGCTGCTGGCTCGCGCGACGAGAGTGTTACCTTCACGCTGGAGGACGAGGAGATCGAGGAGCTTGGCGTGCTGCCGCCAGCGGCGCTTCCAAGCTCGACGGCAGCGTGGCCGGCACGTGCACTGCCCAGCTACGGAGAGGACGACATCACCCGCAAGGGTCGCGTGCTCGATGTTTCCGAGGACGAAGCCACGCAGGTCGTCCCCTCGGCACGGACGCCGCTATCGAGTGGCGGCCTCGACGAGCTTCCGATTCCACAGCCGCTGCCACTGATGCCCATGGGGCACGCCGGGCCGCGTGGTGGCAGTGTGCCGCCCGCGCCTGACACTCGTTCAGGCAGGCCTGCGGTACCCCTGCTGATCGACGTGACGCCCTTGACCCTCACGGTCGAGACGGTGGGCGGTTTCTGCGACACCGTCATCGCACGCAACACTCCGGTGCCGTGCGCGCAGACGCGAGATTTCGTCACGGCCGCAGACCTGCAGACGGTCGTCAGGGTGCGCGTCGCGCAGGGGGAGTCGCGGCGCTTCGACGAGAACACACTCCTCGGCGAAGTCGAGCTTCCAAATCTTCAGCCGCAGCCGCGGGGGGTCCTGCAGATCGCAGTAACCTTCGCCCTCGACAGCAACGGCATGCTGAGTGTCTCTGCGCTCGAAAGGACGAGCGGCCGCGCCACTGCCGCCCAGCTGCGGCTTTTGGGTCTGCCCGACGCGCAGCAAATCGCCAACATGACGGCCCGGTTGCGACCGGCCTAGACTCTAGTCTGAAGTATGCCGCTGGACGCGCGCGACCTGCAGAGGATCGTCAGTTGGGACCTGACGCTCGACGAGGCGAACTACTACGAGCTCCTGGGCGTGCTCGTGATCGCCGACGACGAGGCGCTACGCGTCGCGTTCCATGCGTTCGCTCGCGCGTTTCATCCGGACGCGTACCCCGACGGCGAGCCGGACATTCGAGGTCGCCTCACGCGGATCTTTCAGCGCGGGACCGAGGCGTACCGCGTGCTGGCGCATCCGGAGCGGCGCGCGGAGTACGACATGGCCCTTGCCCGCGGCCAGCTCCGGCTCGGCATACCGAGCAGGCCGCCTCCTGGCCAGGCAGTCGCCCTTTCACTGGAAGACCTGTGTCGGACCCCCAGCGCACGGCTGCATGCTCGCCAGGCGGAACGGCTGATCTCCAAGGGAGACCTAGCGGGCGCCCGAGAGGAGCTCCTCGTTGCGGCTCGCCACGACGACCCGAGCAACGCAGCTCTGGCGGAGCGGCTGGAAGCGCTCGACCTGGCGCTTTTCGCCAGCGGAAGTTGACGCAGGCATCCGTGGGCTCCGCTGGCGCGCCATGAGGCCACCCTCGAGAGACCAGCGGCGCAGCAAAATTCTAGAGTCAGTGCTACTGAAGCGTAAGATCGATTAGTAATCTAAGGTGGCCTTCCTCTAGCGCTCTTTCATAGGAATGATAAAACCGTGCGCCGCGTGGTAACCATTGTCTCCCGCGGACCCCGCTTGTCCTCCCGAGCCTGTTTTCTCGCTGCGGCCCCCCTCCGAATGGCACTAGCTACCGAAACCCGAGCCGACCCCGACCTCCTCGTCTCCGTATCGCCGGCCCTTTGCCGAGGCCAGTCGTGAAGATCTCCTGCCCGGCCTGCTCCGCCAAGTACTCCATCGCTGACGACAAGGTTCAGGACCGACTAGCCAAGATTCGCTGCCGAAAATGCGGCGCCACTATCGTGATCGACGGGAAATCCATGCCCCCTAATGTATACACCGCCGCCGGTGAGGCCGCTGATTCTGCGGATCAGTCCGAAGGTTCCGGAACCGAGTACTCTGTTGACTTCGGCGAAGGTGACCAGCGCACGATGAGCGCCCGCGAGATTGTCGCGGCCTACAACTCTGGCCGTATCACCGGCGAAACCTACGTCTGGGCCGACGGGTTCAGCGACTGGAAGCCTCTCTCGGACGTGCCGGAGCTGGTCGGGGCATTGAACGCCGCGACCAACGTCGCAGCGCCGTCGCCCTGGGACGCCAAGCCCGCTCCCTCGGTACCCCGCACGGCTGCACGAACGGCGGTGCGGAGCACAGCTGGACGCAGCGCCACGGCAGATCTATTCGGAGGCATCGACACGGCGGGCAGCGAAGACGAGGTTGCGACGAGCGCTCCTGACCAAGCCGCCCCCGGTCCCGGCCGCTCGCTCCTGGGCAGCTCACCGACCGCCTCGGCAGGCGCGAGCAGCGGCGGCCGCAACGAGTCGTCCGTCTTGTTCTCATTGAGCGCCCTCACCTCGGCGGCTCAAAACACGCGCCCGTCGACGCGGCCAGCCGCGCCCACGGCCAGCACCAACGACGACTCCGGCCTGATTGATCTGAAGGCGCTGACAGCGGCAGCCATGAAGAGTGATGTCGGCAGCGGCACCAGCGGTGGTGCCGAGCAGGCGATGCCCGCGCTCGGCGCAATGCCGCCGCTTGGCGTGACTTCCCCCCTGGGTCTCGGGTCGCCGCTGGGCAACCCAAGCGCCGCCTCCACCGATTACGGTCCCGGTCAGCAGAAGAGCAAAGCGCCGTTGTTTATCGGGGGTGGCCTCGCCGTCGGGATGATTGCCATCGCTGCGGCCATCGCGCTGCGACCGGCGCCTCTACCGCCGCCGCCTCCTGCCCCAGCCGTTGTCGCTGCGCCTCCGCCCGCGCCGACCGTAGCACCTGCTCCCGAGGTGGTCGCGAAGCCACCCTCCACCGCCACGGGTGAAGAGGAAGCTGCGCCGAGCGGGAGCGCGAAGCCGGCTAACCGCACCACGCGCGCCGTCCGTCGCCCGAGCGGCACCGCGGCGACGAAGAAGCCGACCAGCGGAAGCGGCGACGCACCGGCTGCTGCGCCCAAGGCTGCTCCGCCGCCGTCGCGTAGCAAGTGCGGCTGCTCACCGAGCGACCTCACGTGCAACATGCGCTGTGCCGCCAAGGGCGGTTGACGCCTCTTCGGCTTCCCTGAACAGCATGGCCCGAGGAGCTGCTCGGTGGCTCCTCTAGCGCGGGCGCGAAGGCGTGCGCCTCTCTCGGAAGCGCTACGGCCCCGACGTGCCCTGCGGCTGACTCATGGCGTCTGGACCGTGAGATAGAAAGAGAAAGGGCGAGTACCACGTCGTGGTCCTCGCCCTTCCGCTGCGCAAGCCCGGGCGGCCGCCGCGCGGCCCGCCCACTTTGGCTGCAAGCCTGAAACTTACGCGCCGCCGCCGCTCGTGCCGCCGCCGCCACCGCTACCACTCGTGCCACCGCCGGTGCCCGAGCCCGCCGACGCGCCAGCGGCACCCTGCTGCTGGAATCCGCCGCTGCTGCCGCCCCTCCCCATGCCAGCCGCCCCTTGCTGCTGCTGGAAGCCGCTCCCACCGGTAGTATTACCCTGCTGCTGCTGCTGCATCGTGCGCCCGCCCATGCCGGCGCCCTGCTGCTGCTGCATCATACGACCGCCGCCGCCTTGCTGCTGCTGGCCGCCGCCAGCCGTACCGCCACCGCCGTCGTCATCGTCATCGTCGTCGTCGTCGGGCTCCTCGCAATTCCACTCGCCGCCGCGCCCGCAGCGGCACTCGACCGCGCCGTAGGTGCACTCCTCGCCTCGGCCCAAGTCCACGTCCTCGCAGTCAGCCCCGTCTTCGGGCGCCGCTGCCGGACACTCTGCCGGATTGCTCGTAGAACCCCCGGTGCTCGTCGAGCCGCCCCGGTTGGCCGAGCCGCCCGACGACGTGAAGCCGCCCGACGACGTGAAGCCGCCCGTGGTGCTCCTGCCGCCGCTCGCGGTCCCTGCTGCGCCACCGGCGATGTCGATGCCATCGTCGTCACCGTCATCCGAGCCACACGAGGCAGTTAGTCCCAACGTACCGATTACTAATAAACCAAAGCCGTATTTCAGCGCTCTCATGAAATCCTCCTGTGCGGCTCGCTGACGCTGAGCCACGGACACGCTGAACTTGGTACCCGCTATTTGAGCAGGCCAGGCATCCCCGGCCTACAGTGAAGGTCTTTTCGTCTCAAACAGTTTCGGGCCACCTAAAGTGCGCGTGGGTGAGTCGAAATCAGCCGTGGAAAATGCCGCGTGTTCAACGAGCGCGCGCTCTGCCGCCTC
>DASQDA010000180.1:0-2117 GCA_035634435.1 Polyangiaceae bacterium | reverse complement strand
TCGGCTTCGCCTGCGCGCGCGACCCCTCCCAAACGCGTGGAAACCCCGCGTGGGAGGGGCGTCCCGGTGACTCAGACGGAGGCGGCGCGCTGAAAAGCGCAAGGGAGGTCAAGCGGCGGCCGATCGGCTTCGTTATACCTTCTCACGTGAAGGTCGAAACCAAGTCGTTCTATCTGAGCGCCGTGCAACAGGCGGTGGCTCGCATCACCGAGCAGCTGGACGAGGCGCTCGATCTCGCCGTGCGCGCACGCGCCGCGGCCCTATCGCCGTTTCACTTCCACCGCGTCTTTCGCGGCATGGTCGGCGAGACCCCACTCGAGCTGCAGCGTCGCTTGCGCATGGAACGCGCCGCGCATCGGCTCTTGCACACCGACAGGAGCGTGACGACGCTCGCGTTCGAGTCGGGCTACGACACCCACGAGGCGTTCACGCGTGCGTTTCGCGCGCTCTACGGCGTGCCGCCCTCGGCCTTCCGCCAGTCTTCGCCGAGCGCAGCGGAGTGCTTGCGCCCCCAGCAAGTGGAGCTCGCTGCGCCCTCCGGCATTCACTTCCGCACGAGCGGGACCATCGATCCGTTCGTGCCATTCACCACAGGAGATCACGTCATGAACGTAGAAGTCAAAACCATGCCCGCCCTCAGACTCGCGACGGTTCACCACGTTGGACCCTACTCGAAGATCTCGGAAGCCTTCGCTCGGCTCGGCGCCATCGCCGGGCAAGCGGGTCTGTTTCAACAGCCGAGTGTGGCGATGATCGGCGTCTACCATGACGACCCGGAAACGACCCCCGCCCACGAGCTGCAATCCGACGCGGCCATCTCCGTTCCGGAAGCAGCCGTGCTCCCCGCTGGGCTCAGCGAGCTGCGGCTTCCGGCGGGCCGCTACGCCTGCACGACACACGTGGGGCCGTACACCACGCTGGGTGATACCTGGTCGCGATTGATGGGCGAGTGGCTCCCGAAAAGCGGCCAGCGCATGCAGGACAGCGTCGCGTACGAGCTGTACCTGAATAACCCGATGACAGCGCCCGCCGAGGAGCTGCGCACCGAGATTTACATTCTACTCGCCGCTTAAAGCGAGCACGTGCGCTCGTGACGAACGGCGCCGCCTCCCCCTGCGGCGCCGTTTCAAATCGAGGAGTCGGGCAGAAACACGCGTCCGCGTCGAGCCGAGACGTGCACGCGGTCGCCCGACCTCAACCCCAGCTCCGCAAAGCGCTCGGGCGTGAGCTCGGCGTTGATCAGCTGCTCGGAGTCGAGCACTTGCAGCTCGACTCGCGCGCGCGCCCCCGTTGGGTTGACATGAACCACACGCGCGTCGAGCCCGCCCGAGCCGCTGCTCTGCCGCTCGATGAGGATTTCATGGGGGCGCACGTAAACGTCCGCTTCGCGGGGCTCGGCGTGCGGATACTCCGGGTAGTTGAGCTCCAGACCGGAAACGACGGCTTTTCCGCGTCGAACGTGTCCGGGCAGCACGTTGACGTTGCCAAGGAAGTCCATCACGAACGCGTTGGCTGGGTGGTCGAAGACCTCGGCTGGCGCGCCTTCCTGCTCTACTTTGCCGTTGTTCATCACCACCACCCGATCGGCGACCTCGAACGCCTCTTCCTGGTCGTGGGTGACGAAGACACTGGTGACCTGAATCTCCTCGTGGAGGCGGCGCAGCCATTGCCGTAGCTCCTGCCGCACTTTTGCGTCGAGCGCGCCAAAGGGCTCGTCGAGCAGCAAGACGGAGGGACGCGCAGCCAGTGCACGAGCGAGGGCGACGCGCTGGCGCTGGCCGCCGGAGAGCTGAGAAGGATAGCGCTGGCCGAGACCCTCGAGGCGGATCAGCCGCAGCAGCTCGCTGACGCGCGCCTTCTTCTCCGCCTCCGGCACCCCTCGAACGCGCAGGCCGTAGCCGATGTTGTCGGCGATGGTCATGTGCCTGAAGAGCGCGTAGTGCTGGAACACGAAGCCGACCTTGCGGTCCCGCGCCGAGTATTCCGTGATGTCCTGATCGAGGTGCAGAATGCTCCCGCGATCGGCGACCTCGAGGCCCGCGATGATGCGCAGCAGCGTGGTCTTCCCGGACCCGGATGGACCGAGCAGGGCCACCAGCGAGCCCGTGGGCACCTCC
>DASQDA010000179.1:0-5432 GCA_035634435.1 Polyangiaceae bacterium | reverse complement strand
CGGGTCGCCTCCGCTCCACACATGAGATAGGCTCCCTTGCATGGGTGATCGATTTGGGGCGGGGGTCCTGGGGATGTTGCTTGTCGCGCTGGCCGTCGGGTGTGGCGACGCCAATTCGAATGCTGCAGGTGACGGGAGCGCGGCTGCTGGGAGCAGCGGCGCTCCCGCAACAGCCGAGACGGGGGGGCGCGCCGCTGGCGGCCTCGCTGCCGGCGGCGCTGCTGGCGCGGGTGGTACTACCGTTGCCGCCGGCGGCGCCGCTGGCGCGGGCGATACTACCGCTGGCGCTGCTGGCATGAGTGGCCACGGGAGTTTGACCGGTGGCAGCGCTGGTGCTGCGACAGGGGGCACGACTGGTGGCCGCCCCGAGCTCGGCGCATGCCCGGAGATGCCCATCGCGCGGCACGGCACGGGGGTCATGCTCGAGCTTCTGGTGCGCCCCATGTTCGAGGGCAAGCCGCTCGTGTTCGCTGAAGAAAACCCGGTCAGCAGCGGGGGGACGCTGACCCCGCTGGGCCTCCGTTTCTATATCTCCGAGGTGGTACTGGAGCGCCCCGCAGCCGAACCGTTGCCCGTGGACGTCGTCGCTGCGAATGGCACTCCAGCGCCGTACGGCGTTCACTTGTTCAACGCGGAGGACGTCGCATCGGGCGTGCTGCGCGTTCTGGCGCCCACCGGTGACTACACGGCCATCAGCTTTCTCCTTGGGCTCAAGCAGGCGTGCAACACGCGCCACCCAGACGCCAACCGGGCACCCCTTTCGGCGACCTCGCAGATGACGTGGCCTCATACTGGCTACCTTTTCCTACGCTACGAGGGCCGCTTCGCTCCCGGCGTCACGGGCGCGGGAGGACAGAACGCGGGCTCGGCCGGCTTGCCCCCTGCCATTCACATGGGAGGTAACCTCTACGAGGCCCTGGCGCCGCGCGTCCGCGTCGTGGCCAACCTGTCGGTCACCGCGAGTGCAGCGGTGCCGAGAAACCTACACTTCGTGATGGACGAGGCCTTCAAAGGAGCGACCGCCGAGGTGGATCTCTCCGGCTTCACGGGCCCCAACGAAGAGAACGTCCGCGTCGGCGAACGGCTGCGTCTCAGTATGCCTGGGCTACAGCTGTTTCAGCTCGGCTCGTGATGACACGCAGCTGGCTTCGCGCTGTAACCAGGTGGCGCGGCGCGTTCCTGCTTTGCGTGAGCGGGTGCGCGCAGGCAGCCGAGCAGGACACTCCGCATCCGCTCGTCACGTCGCATTCGCCGGCTGGATTTCCGCTCGGATCGATGGTCGACCTCTCCCCCGTCGACAACGCGTTGACCGAGCCCCGCGCGCAGCTCGGCAAACGGCTGTTCTACGATACCCGGTTGTCGCGTGATGGAAGCGTTGCGTGCTCCAGCTGTCATCGTCAAGAGCACGCCTTCGCCGAGGACAAGTCGATCTCCATCGGCGTCGACGAGCGACGCGGCACCCGCAACGCGCCTGCGCTGGTGAACCTCGCGTGGGGCGCGAGCTTCTTCTGGGACGGGAGCGTGCGCACGCTGGAGGAGCAGGTGGGAAAGCCCATCGCACACCCAGACGAAATGGGCCTGTCGCTCGCGGCAGCCGTGGCTCGTGTCGCCGCCGACGAGAGTTACGTGACCGCATTCGTCGAGGCCTACGCCGAGCCGCCGAGCGACGAGACGCTGCGCAAGGCGCTTGCCAGCTTTCTCCGCACCCTGGTGAGTGGCAATAGCGCGTACGATCGCCATCTTCGCGGCGACGGTTCGCAGCTTGGTGAGCCGGAGCGACGGGGCGAAGCCCTTTTCCTCGGTGGCGCGGGCTGCTTCCACTGTCACCCGGCGGGCATGCTCACCGACGAAGGCTTTCGAAACAACGGCACCTTCACCCCTGGTGGCGACGCAGGCCGACAGCTGTTCACGGGCCGTGCGGGCGACCTTGGAAAATTCAAAGTGCCGGGTCTGCGGAACGAGGAGCGCAGCGCGCCCTACATGCACGACGGCTCACTCCCGACCCTGGAAGCCGTGGTCGAGCACTACGACCGTGGCGGGCTGGGTGACCTCACCACGGACCCGCAGCTCGAGCCCCTGGCGCTCTCCCCACGAGAAAAGGCAGATCTCGTCGCCTTCCTGCGTTCGCTCACCGACCCCGAGTTCCTCTCGGATCCGCGTTTTCGTCCCTGACGGCGCTCCCGCGGGGGTGCGCGCACCGGTCGACAGGCGGCGCCAAATGCCCGATCATGGCGCGCATGGACGCAGCTGCGGCGGCGGAGAGCCCAAGCGTTGGCGGAGCGAGCGAGCGGCCCCAAGCCTTTGCTCACTCCGTCGAGCGCGAGCCGCACGCGGCGCGCCGGCGTGAGATGCTGCGCCGGTACCCACATATCAAACAGCTCTACGGGCCGTGCTGGCGCACCAAGTACGTGTGCGCCGGCCTCGTCGTGACGCAGCTCGCAACCGCCTATCTGCTGCGCGACGCGCCGTGGTGGTGCATCCTGCTCGTCGCCTACGTCTTCGGCGGCATCCTGAACCAGGCGCTGCTTCTCGCGATTCATGAGCTGAGTCACAACCTGGCTTTCAAGAAGCCAACACACAACCGACTCTTTGCATGCCTCATCAATCTGCCGGTGGGTGTGCCAGTCGCCGAGACCTTTCGCTACTATCACCTGCTGCACCATCTGCACCAGGGTGAGGAAGGACTCGACACCGACTTGCCGACGGAGCTCGAAGCGCGGCTGCTGCGCACCCGCTTTCGCAAAGTGCTGTGGCTGAGCGGGCAGGGGTTCGCGTATGCGCTGCGACCCTTGTTCGTGCATCCGAAGAAGCCCAGCGCTGCCGAGCTGGCCAATCTCTTGCTCCAGCTCGCGTTCAATCTCGCCATTTTCCACTTCTGGGGCTTAAAAGCGCTGGCCTACCTGCCGATCAGCTCGCTCATCGTGATGGGCCTGCACCCCATAGCGGGGCATTATATTTCAGAGCACTACGTGTTCCGCGCGGGTCAAGAGACGTATTCGTATTACGGTCCGCTCAATCGCTTGACGTTCAACGTGGGTTACCACAACGAACATCACGATTTCCCCTACGTGCCGGGCTCGCGGCTCGCGCATCTACGCCGCATGGCGCCCGAGTTCTACGACAGCCTCATGCACCATCACTCGTGGACCGCCACATTGTGGCAGTACGTCCAGCGACCGAGCCTGGGCGGCTACAGTCGCATCAAGCGCGACGCGCAGCGCGCCCAGAGCACTTGAGCCGGTCTGCTTTCCGGCAACGTGGGCGAGATAGTTGCCCCCGCCGTGGCCACCGTGCGGGCTCTAGTTGCTAGCGTCCGGAGCCTTTTCGAAGCTCTTCTCGATTGAGCTCGCCCATGGCGCCCACTTTCGGCGGCTCGCCCGTCACCATGGCCTTGACGATGCTGAACAGGGCGACCACCCGGGGACGGTCCGACTTCAAGTACACCGCCGATTCTGCCTGCACCTCAATCAACGCGATGCGGGGATCGTTGGGCCCGCCGTCACGTTCGCCGCCCTCGTCGCCCAACCACGCGCGCCAGTCCGGCTTGTAGAGCTCGTGAATACGCACCCGATCTTGCGTCACGTGAGCGAGACCGCTGACGGAGACGTACTCGCGCGTCCCGTCGCGGTAGTAGCCGAGATTCACGTGGGGGTCGGCGATTAGCTCGTCCGTCTTCGCGGTCTCGATGTCTGTCATGAACCACAGATCCGTGCCGGCTGCCCGTGCCTGCGTCTGCATCGGCCGCGACACGAGGGAGCCGTCCGGCCGCCGCGTGGTCATCATGGCGGTCTCGATTCCGTCAATGAGCGCGTAGAGCTCGTCGAGCTTCTTCTCCGTCGGCACCTCGTCGCGCTCGTCCTTGTGTCGCTGCGTGCTGTCGGTTGTCATCTGGCCATCTCCTTCGACTGCTGGTCGTCAGCGCGAGGCCAATGCACCCTCCGTGCCAACCGGGAACAAACACGCAGCGACGGAGTCGCCCCTGTGCCCGCGTGAGAAACGAACCATCCTACAGCGAAGAGAAGAAGCGCCACATGCCGGGCCCGGAGAGGGAGCCCTGCGAGCTATGTCCCTTGCCGGTGCTCTGGCACCAATCCACCGGCAGACCGGAGCGGCAGCCCTGATAGCGCACACAAGGCGCGGGCTCCACCGGTAAGGTCGTCATGCTGCAGCCGTTGACGGTGAGTAGGCGATCGCGCGCGCGTTGGTTGCCGCTGATCGCGTTCTCGGGATCGTCTTGGTCATGCAGAAACCAAGCTGCCACACCTTCGGGTGCGCACGCCTTTCCCCCTCCGCCGAGACCGCCGGCCACCACGCCGTACCCGCGCAAGACGCCGGGCCGCACGCAACCGAGCAAGTTGCACATCCAGCCGCCGCTGCTGTAGCCCACGGCGAACACGCGCGATTTGTCGACGCAATAGGCGTTGCCGACGGCAAGGAGCATGGCGTCGAAGAACGCGACGTCAGGGCTCGTGGCGGAGCTAAACTGCCACTGAGTTCGCTTCTCGGTCGCGTGAATCTCGGCAGTGCCGCCCACCACGATAGCATCCGCGCCGGCGGCCGTATGGATGGGAATGGCGGTGCTGGTGCCCGTGCTACCTGCGCCATGAAACTGGAACACGAGCGTGTACGCGCGCATCGGGTCGTAGTTAGCGGGCAGGTGCACGAAGTACTGTCGGCTGGTGCCGCCCACGTCCAGCATGTACGGGTTGAACTTGCCGGTGGGTGCCGTGGTCGGCGTCCCGCACCCTGGCGTGCGAACAACCGCCGCGCCGCCACCCGAACCGCCATTCGGAGCGCCTGCCGTAGCGGGAGAGCCACCCGCGCCGCCTGCGGAAACACCGCCGGTAACGCCACCTTGCGCTGCACCGCCCTGTGCCGCACCACCTTGCGCTGCGCCGCCCTGCGCTGCGCCCGCCTGTGCCGCGCCGCCACCAGCTCCTGCGGTGTGACCGGCTGCACCGCCTGTCGTTGTCCCGGCGGCACCAACTCCGCCTGGACCGCTACCGGCTGCTCCGCCCAAGGGTGAGGTGCTGCCGGCCATGCCGCCGTTCGTCAGGCCGCCGGCTACTGCGCCGGAGCCGCCCCCGCTGCCGCCGTTCACCGGGGCGCCACCGTCCGGATCTGCTGAGCAGCCGCTGCTCGCGACCACCAAAGCAAGCCCGGCGAGCAGCGCCGAACAGGGCAGGCTCGCCCGCCCAACCGCACGCAAGGTTCCCGCCCCTGGACGCTTCAGCCGCGCAAGCGTCGGAACAGGCATTCGAGACCCCGAGCTTCAGACCTTGAGTGGATCGGGGAGCGGCGCGTCGCCATCGCCGAGCTTCTCACCCTCGATGCCAACCGTCTTCAGGGTCGTGAGCAGAAGATTGGCGACCTTTTGCTTGGCCGTCCTGGCAAACGTGATGTGACGACCGGGGCCCAACGTTCCGCCGCCA
>DASQDA010000178.1:0-4235 GCA_035634435.1 Polyangiaceae bacterium | reverse complement strand
GACCGTGAAGGGGTTCTCTGGGTCAGCCATCGCGCAAGCTTGGGTCAGCCCAACGTGACTTGCACGTCGACCACGGAGCCAGGGCGCGCCGGTTGCACCAGGTTGCCAGCCACGAGCTGCCCGTCCACGCGCAGCTCGGTGACGCCGCGGCACACGCCCTTGGGATTTTTTACCTGGATCCGATACTCGGCCCCGCGAAAGAACCGCGTCGCGCTGTAGCCGTCCCAGGCGTGGGGGATGCAAGGATCGATCTGCAGCCCGCGGTGCGTCGGGCGAAGTCCAAGGATGTACTTGGTCGCAGCCGAGTACGTCCAGGCGGACGTCCCGCTTAGCCAGCTATTGCGCGCCAGGCCGAACTCGGGATGCTCGTCGCCGAGGATGTTCTGGGGATAGGCGTATGGCTCGCACTCGAACTCGTCGATCTTGTCGTTCTTCGCGGCCGGGTTGATCTGGTGGTAGTACTCGTAGGCCCGATCGCCATTGCCCAGCAGCGTTTCGGCGATCATCACCCAGGGGTTGGCGTGCAAGAAGATGCCGCCGTTTTCCTTCGCCCCAGGCGGATAGGTCGTGACCCCGCCTTTAGCCGGATCGTAGCCCTTGTAACCGGGCCAGCTCAGCTTGATGCCATTCTTGGTGTTGAGTAGCCGCTTGACGCTCTCCAGCGCGACGCGCGCGCGGTCCGGCTCGGCGAAGCCACTGATCACGGGCCACGATTGCCCATTCGTGTAAATCTGCCCTTCGCTGTTGTGATGGCTTCCAATGGGTGAGCCATCGGCGTCGAAGTAGCGGATGAACCACTGCCCGTCCCAGGCGCAGGCGTTGAACGCACGTTTCATCGCAGCGTAGTCCACCTGATAGGCCTCGACCTCGGCGAGCTCGCCGCGAGCCTCCAGGAGCTCGATCAGCTCGCGCAGCGCAACCCCATACAGGTTCGCGTTGAACATCGACTCGGCGCCCGTGGGGAGGTTCACCGTGTCGTTCCAATCGGCGAAACCGAGCAGCGGCAGACCGTGCGCTCCCGTGTCCTTTTTCGTGAACGCCACGGCGCGCTTCAGATGATCGAGCACGCTGCCACGCTCGAGCGTCTCGCCGTGCTTGTCCTTGTCGTAGTAGGGGATTTGCCGATCGAGGAAGCTGAGGTCGCCCGTCTCCTTCAGGTACCAGCACACGGCGACGACGATCCACAAGTGATCGTCGCCATAGTAATGCGGTCGGTCCTCGCGCTCGCGCGAATCGCCCTCGTTGGCTACCATGGTCAGCGGGTTGAACTGGTGCATCGCCGAGCCGTCGCGCTTCTGCGCAGCGAGCAGCATCTGCATCAGGTCGCGCGCTTCCTCGGGCACCCGATCGAGCACGCCCAGCACGTCCTGCGAGCTATCGCGGAAACCCACGCCCCGCTCACCGAGCCCCAGCTGGTAGAGCGACAGGTAACGCGACCAGTTCTTGGTCGTGTAGCACTGGCGCGGGTTGTGGATGTTGACCATCGAGTTGAAGCTGGGGTCCGGGGTCTCCACGTGCAGCTTGCGCAAGTAGTCGTCCCAGAACGCGCGCTGACCGGCGAAGTCCTGCTCGACCAGCTTCTCGTCCCGGTACTTGCGGGCCGTTTCGCGGGCTGCATCGGCGTTCGCGGCCTGGCCGAGTTGCACGATGAGCGACTTGCTCTCGCCGGGCGCCAGGGTACCCAGATGGTGGAGCAAGGCCCCGATGTTGTCGCCGCGGACTGCTTGGTGGTTGCTGAGCTCGCTCTGCTGCAAGGCGAGCGGCTTCTGCCAGGTCCCGTACTCGTTGTCGCCGAGGAAGCGTTTGCGATCCGACTCGAACGACGACACCTTGGCATTGGAGGTGAAGTAGTTCACCTGCCGGTCCTTGTTCATGAAGGGGTACTGCAGCAGAACCAGCTGACCGTCGGCCTCGGCAAGGGCCTGGCTCTGCATGGTCTGCGGTACCCAGTCGGCGTTGTTGAACTGCTTGATCGCGTCGAAGTGCGTGTACTCCACCACCGGGATGGCATCCACCTCCACCGGCTCGGACCGCAGGTTGGTGACGCGGATGCTGCGCACCACACACAGCGCGCCGCGCGGGACGAAGACGGTGACCTCGCAGCGGATACCGTAAAACTCGGAGACGTAGCGGTTGTAGCCCAGCCCGACGCGGCACTCGTAGCGATCGTACACGTCCAGCGTGGGCACGAAGAACGGTGAGAACACGCGATACTTTCCGCTCTCCTTGAGCCGCAAGTACAGCGTCTCACCCTTGAAGTCCGACGCTGGGAGCTGCGGGATGTACTTGACGATGCGGTTGAGCGACGGATCATCCTTGCAGATCAGCGAGCCGCCCGTGTGATCGACGATGCCGCCGAAGCGCATCGTGCCCACGTAGTTGATCCACTTCACCGGGGTCTTGGGATTCGTGATCACGTACTCGCGTTGCGCGTCGTCGAAGTAGCCGTATTTCATGACAGTCCTGGATTCCGCCTGAACCACGGAAGCGGTTCCAGATCAACCGGCAAACCGCAAATGCGGCAAAATCCCGTGCCGTCATAAAACGCCAGCAGGCCCACACCGGCTGACCACGGGCTCGGAACGAGACGCAGATTTCAACGCGCGGAGCGCGAAAGCTCCAGACACAGACCTTCGCTGGCCATCACCAGCTCGATGCCGCGCGAGCGATCTTGGAGCCAGCTGCGACAGCGGTGACCCAGCGCGTCGAGCGCGTCATCGGTGCGGTCTGGATCGTGGTGGAACAGGGCGAGGCGCGCCGGTTCCGCCAATGCGCCGAGCGCCAACACGTCGTCCACGAGCGAGTGGCCCCAGCCGAGCTTGTGCGGCATGTCACTGACCAGGTACTGCGAGTCGTGGATCAGCAGGTCGACACCCTCGGCGAAGCGCGCCAAGGCGTCGGTCGTGATGAGCGCCGTCGCCGCGTTGAGCTCGTTGTCCGTGAGATAGGCGACGGAAGAGCCATCATCGTCGTCAATGCGGAACCCTTGTGCGCCGCCCGGATGGTTGAGCTGCACCGGACGAACGCGGGCGCTGCCGATTCGCCACTCCGGCCCGTCGGGTTTCGCAAGCTCCACCTTCGCAGGGATGTCATGAACACTGACGGGGAAGTGGATATCGTCGAAAATATTGCGCTGGAAGCGCTCCTGCGCGTCGTTCGCTAGCGGATAGACGATGAGGCGATTGGCCTTGTTCCAGAGCGGTGCGAAGAAGGGCAGCCCCATCACGTGATCCCAGTGCGTGTGTGACAGCAGCAAGTGCACCTGCGACTCGCGGCCTTCGCGCACCAGCGTGTTGCCGAGCTCGCGCAGGCCGGTACCCGCGTCCAGCGCAATGATGCTGCCGTCCGCCAAGCGTACTTCTACACAGGAGGTATTCCCCCCATAGCGCGCCGTTTGCGGGCCGGGCGCCGGCACGGACCCTCGGACTCCGTAGAAGTTGACACGCATCGGGAGCAGACACTCTATCACCAGGCCGGGCGTGAAAACACGGATCCACGCTGCGAGAGCCGCTCCAGCGGCTGGTGCTAGCTCGCCCACCGTACCGCCGTCCGACCTTGCCCTCAGCAGCGCCCAGTGTGCCAGCGCGGGACGCGTGAGCACCTGCGTGCTTTTCATGGAGGCCTGCTGTGGCGACTTGGCAGCTGGTGAAAAGGAGCACGGCATTCCAATGCGGGTGTGCGTTCCATCAGCTCCGAGACTGGCCGCTTCCGCCGGCTTCGCGCACCCCCGCGTCCAAAGATGCGCTAGGGTCCGAGAGCGTCATGTCTGCGCTCGCTCCGGGGTTCCTCATCGCTGCGCCCCCTCTGGGTGACTCGAACTTCGACCGCTCTGTGGTGCTGCTCGCCAATCACGGGCCGGAAGGAGCGTTTGGATGGATCATCAATGGCCGCGAGCTGATGACACTGTCGGAGTTGCTCGAGCGTGCCGACATGGAGGCCCCGGCCTCTCCTCTCAATGCGAGCATCCGCCTGGGAGGGCCCGTGTCGCCCGAGCAGGTCTGGCTCGTCTATCGCGAGGAAGAGCGGCTTCCTGACCTCGAGGGTCAGTTTCAAGTAGGGCCCGGGGTAATTGCCAGCGCCTCGCGCCGCGTGCTGGAGGTGATCGCGCAGGGCAGCGTACCGGCAAGCCTGCTCGGTTTCGCCGGCTACGCAGGCTGGTCGGCAGGGCAGCTGGAGAAGGAGATCGGTGCGGGGGCGTGGTTGCCCATCGACCTGGACCTTGGTCTCGTCTTCGA
>DASQDA010000177.1:0-7684 GCA_035634435.1 Polyangiaceae bacterium | reverse complement strand
CGCGTGGAGAGTGTTGAACGCGCCGGGTCGCCTGGAGCTGCGCCGAGCTCTGCGACCCGCCGCCAAGCTTGGCAAGCTCATTCGCTCTCTGCCGCTGGTGTATCAGAACGAGCAGACCGTCTACGTCCACGGCGGTCTGCTGCCGAGGTGGGCGGCCATGGGCGTGGGCGGTTTGAATGCGGCGCTCCGCTCTGCCTGGGCCGCGCCCGCGAAGCGGTACCTGCGCGTGCCGAGGACCAGTTTGTTACGCCACGTCGAGGGCCCCTTATGGGACCGCAGCCTGGCGCTCGGGGGCACCAGTGCTCTGAGCGAGCTAAAGCGTTCGTTGAAGCTCCTCGGCGCTCGGCGCATGGTGGTGGGTCATACACAGACGGTCGCCGTGCCCGGCGGTGACAGCGGGCGTATTCTGTGCCGTCACGGGGCGCGATTGGTGCTGGTGGACGTTGGCCTCGGCCACGGCAAGGAGAGCCCGCGGGCAGCTCTGGTCATTGAAGGCCCATGTGGCTTCGAATGGAGCCGTGAGGGCAAACGGCTGTTGTGGCGCGACCCGGACTGAAACCAGCAACTCGTCAGCACATGGATCGGGGCAGCGTCTGGAGCTGACCGTCAGCCGCTCAACTGTAGGACCTGCGCGACTCGCTCAAACGACAGCAAGCGCTCGCTGCCAGGTAACAAGGTCGCCAGCATCAGCTCGTCGACCTCGGTTTCGCTCGCCAACTGCAAGAGTGCAGCGCGCACTTCGCGCGGCCCGCCGATCACCGCGCCCTCCATGAAGGCGTTGGCGATTGCCGTCTCCTGAGGTGTGAGCTCGTGAGCAAGCGCTTCTTCGACGCTGGCGATGGGCTGCTGCTGCCCGGTTGCGAGCCGCACGACTGCCAAGCGCAGCGGAGCGGCAAGCCGGTGCGCGTGCTCCACGTCTTCACCGCACACCACGTTGACAGCCAGGATACATCGAGGCCGCGAGAGCTCCGCCGAGGGCTGGAAGTGCCTCTTGTAGTGACGGAGCGCTGCGCGCGCATGGGTCATGGCGAAGTGTCCTGCGAAGGCGTACCGGAGCCCCAGCGAGGCGGCCAGGGTAGCGCCGGCCAGCGTCGAGCCCAACATCCACATGGCAGGCAAACGCACGTCGGACGGCATCGGCTTGATGCTGTGAAATGGGTGCCCCGGAGGGAATGTGCCGCGCTCGAAAGCGAGCAACTGCGCGAGCTGCTCATTCACGTTCTCGGACGCATCGCGGCGCAGCGCGCGCGACGTGACGGGATCCGTACCGGGCGCCCTGCCCACGCCGAGGTCGATGCGCCCGGGGTGCAACGCCTCGAGCGTGCGGAATATCTCGATGACGCGCAGCGGGGTGTGGTTGGGCAGCATGATGCCGCCTGCGCCTACCTGGATGCGTTGCGTGACGGCTGCCACGTGGGCGATGAGCACTTCGGGTGCCGAGGTGGCAATGCTCGGCATGTTGTGATGCTCGGCGACCCAGTAGCGCGCGTAGCCGAGCGCCTCCACCGCTCGAGCGAAACTGCCCGCCTGGCGGATCACTGCGCTCGGCGTGGTGGACGAGCTTACCGGAAAAAGGTCGAGCACCGAGAGCGGAATGGACATGAGAACCCGCCAGGCAGGAGGAAAGTCACGGACGGCCACTGACATGCGGACGCGGGAGGCGGAATGCAAGCCCATGCGTCGCGCGTTCACTCGTGGTAACTGCGTGGGGCTCGAGGCTTCGGCGCCCGCGTCGGACCGGCATCCAAGCGTCGTCGCGTCGCGAACAAGATGACAATCGAGTGGTTTCCCGGTCACATGGCCACCGCCCGCAAGGAAGTGGCGGAGGCGATGCGTAAGACCGATGTCGTCGTCGAAGTGCTGGACGCCCGCGTTCCCCACTCGAGCCAGAGCCCGCTGATCGAACGATTGCGTCGCGAAAACCAACGGCAAGCGCTCAAGCTATTGAACAAGGCCGACCTCGCCGATCCGGAACGAACGCGAGAATGGCTCGACCACTACAACGCGCAGCCGGGGGTCAAGGCCATGCCCATGGTCTCCAAGGACCGAGCTGAAGTGAGCCGCATCCCACGTGTGGCGCAATCCCTCGCGCCAGCCCGGTCAACGCCTGCCAAACCCTTGCGCCTCATGATCGTCGGCATCCCCAATGTCGGTAAGTCGACTCTGATGAACACGCTGCTGCGACGCGCGATCGCCAAGGTTGGCGATGAACCCGCGATCACCAAGATTCCGGCGCAGCATCCGCTGGGGAAAGCCATGTGGTTGATGGATACGCCGGGCATCCTCTGGCCCGGGATGGACGCCGACACGACGCTGAAGCTGGCGATCACGCACAGCATCGGCAAGAACGCCTACGACCCCGAAACGGTGGCGCTCGCGCTCGGACGCTACCTGCTGGCCGCGTACCCCGAGCTCCTGGCGCGACGCTTTGGTACGGGCGTGGAGCGCGGGGACGAGCACGAGCTCCTCATCGCGATAGCGGAGCTGCGTAAGCTGGTGGTGAAGGGGGGCGGGCCGGATCTGGCCAAGGCGGGCTTCGTGCTGCTGAGCGACTTTCGCAGCGGCACGCTCGGATGCATCTCGCTGGAAAGACCCGCCGACCTCGGCTGACGTTGAGCTGCAGCAGCTCCGCGCGGCGTCTCGCCCGTGCCAGACGCCTGCTGTCAACGGAAGGTGAGCGTGCCCATGCCAGGGTGATCGCTGTTGGTCTTTTCCGGCGCGTAGCCCGCGCTGGCGATCACCTGGGCAGTGAAAGGCCTCGGCACGTCGGCGAGCGTGAACAGCTTGTTTGCCATCTCGTAGAGGGGGGAGAAACTGCCCCGGCCTACCGGAGAAATCGTCAGCCAGGTGCTGGGATGCACGTTGCACGGATCAGCGAAGTTGGCGTTGTAGGGCACGTCGTCCCGGCCGAGGTTGTACTTGGCGTGATACTCCACCCCCGCAAGCACCCGATTGCCGCCGTAGCTCACCAGGTCGACACCTTGGTTCCAGGCCATGAATGCCACCTCCACGAGGTGCGCGACGCCGCCCTGCGGATGCCCCTGGTCGCGACCAGATTCCGTGGCTTGCCCGCTGGCCTCGCAGATGTATTGGGTGACGCCGCTGCAGCCATCCGGCGCGTCCGTGAAGCCGTTCTTGTAGGCGTCGACCGTGTAATTGAACCTGTCGCGATCGTCGCTGAAGATGGCCGTGGCCATGCAGCCCGCCATGGCGGCCGTGCCCCAGTTGGACGAGCGCTGCGGGTTGCGCGAGCCAATCGTGGGCCACAAAACGTTCTTGAACCAGGTCCTCGCCTTGGCTACTTGCGCCGGCGGCCAGCCCGCGCCGCCGTTGAAGCCGTGAGCAATGATCTCGGCAGCATTGCCCATCTGCACCGCGCCAATGCCGGTGCGCAGGGTGTCGGTTTCCATGCGCGTGACGGTGTTCACCCACGCGTCCAGGACGCGCTTGGCTGCCGTGGCATACGCCATGTCTCCCGACGCGACCCACTTGATGGCCAGCACGTAAGCGGCGTGGCCGTGGTTTTGCAGCAGGTAAGGGTCCGTGACGACCGGTGGAACACTGGCTTGCTGCGTCGTCCCGGCGCCCGTGTTGCGAACGGCAGCCCAGGCGCCCGCCCACGGCGCACTCCCCATGGCTACGCCGGTGCGGATGCGATCGAGATCAGGCTGTTTGAAAAAGCCGCCCGGATGAATGAGCGCGCCGTTGCCCACGGCGCCAGCACTGCCCGCGCCGCCAGCATTGCCCGCGCCGCCAGCACTTCCTGCCGCGCCTCCCGTGCCAGCGGTGCTCGCTCCGCCGCCCGAGCCAACACCTCCCGAAGTACTGCCGGCGCTCGCACCCGCAGCGCCACCTCCCGCTCCCAAACCTGCCGCGCCACCCGAAGGGATACCGCCTGCGCTGGTGTCGCCTGCAGCGCTCGCTGCGGAACCCGCGGCGCCTGCGCTGGCGGCTCCCGAGCTGATGCCGCCCGCTGCGTGGCCGCCCAGGCCTGACGCTCCGCTCGATACTCCGCCGGTTCCAGCTCCCGTGTTGCCGCCGGAGCTCACGCCGGCAGGCGACTCGCCGCCGCACGCCAGGGCCGACAGTAAAGCGCTGCCGAGCACGAGAACACGGCACGGACGGAGCGTGGTTGCGGCTGGAGAAAGTGTGTGCACTGCACCCAGTTTACGCCGCGACAACCGTCCGTACCAGCGACCATGGCAACGACGACGCGAGTGGAGCATCGTGATCGGGATGCTATCGCGGATGATAAAGGCGCCGCTCATGCGCGCGCCGCCGTCGTCATCTGCCCTTGGCTCACATGGGTGATTGAATCGTCGAGAAACGAATCAGTCGAACAAGCCCGAGCTCGCCACACACTCAGGCGAGACCCGATCCGAACGCGCTGGAAAGGTAGCGTCGAGCTTCAGCAATCACCTCGGCAAACACACGCGCAGCCTGCCGCCCCTGCTCGGCCGTATGCGAGGCCTGCACCTGCAGTCGGAAGCGCGAGGCCCCTGTTGGTGAAATCGGGAACTCGACCATGAAGGCCAGTACGTTGCGCTCGAACACCAGGCGGTGAGCCACTCGCGCGAGCTTCTCGTTACCGATGAGCAGCGGCACGATGGGGGAGGGCTCGCCCATGCAGGTCAGTCCCAGGCGCGTCAGCTCGTCGCGCAGTCCGCCGATGGCCTGCGCAAGCCTTCCCCGCAAGTGATCTCCCTCGGGTGAGCGAACGATCTCGGTGGCCTTCAACACGGCGGCGGCTTGCGCAGCCGACAGTGCGTTGGAGAACAGATGTGTGCCGGAGAACATCTTGACGTACTGCTTCACGGCGGCCGAGTGCGACGCGAGGAAACCGCCGTTCGACGCGAAGACTTTGGAGAAGCTGCTCATCACCAGGTCCACCTTACCCAGCATGTTCTGCATTCCGAGGACGCCCGTGCCGCTCGGCCCCATCGATCCGAGGTCGTGGGCAACGTCGACCAGCAGCGTGGCCTGATATTCGCGGCAATACTCCTGAAGCTTCTGCAGGTCGCACCAGTCCGAGTCGACGGAGAACAGGCCATCGGTCACCACCAGGACGCCGTTGTGCGCGTCACGGCTGCGAATCTCGCGAACCGCCTCGCGCGCCGCCTCGACGTTCAGGTGCTCGTAGCGCACGATATTCTTGGTCGAAGCCCGCGCGCCTTGCTGCAGACAGGCGTGAGCCAGCCGATCGAGCACCACGTAGTCGTCCTGACGCACTAGCCCGACGATGGACCCAAACCCCGCTGCCCAGCCGGTGGGGAACAACATGACGTGCTCCATCTGCGTGAGCTCGGCGAGCGCCTGCTCGAGCGAGTTGGAGTAGTGGGTGTTGCCGAGCACCATGGGCGAGCCGGCACTGTGCGGCCCGAACTCCTCCAGGGCTTCCTTCACGGCTGCACGCACCGCCGGGTGTGTGTTGAGCGAGAGGTAATCCTGAGAGTTGTAGTTGGTGCCTTTGGCCAGGCGCCCCACGTCGTTGCGCAGCGCCGAGACATTGCCCGGTGAAGCCTCGAGCGTCCGGGAATACTGCCACAGCTCGGTGCTTCGGCGCGCCTCGACCCAGGTTAGATAGTCGTCGGTGCGCGCCAGCAGATCACAACCTGCGGGGCGATAGAAATCATAAGCGTTCTTGTCGAGCGCGAAGTCTTCGACCTCGTTGGTCGTCGCCGCGAGATACGAAGGCGACCAGATCTGCTTGAGCGACTCTGCGACACGCGGCAGCTCGAGCTCCACGAACTCCCAGTCCTCGGCAGCAGAGTGCGCCTGGGCGCCCCTCGCGTGCAGGGAGCAAAGCGTGTCCCACGGCACCTGGGTCGCCCAGTTCTTGAGGGTGTCACTGACCTCGCGAGCGGCCTTGCCCAGCTCCTGGCAATGGAAGCGCAGCTGGGCGCGCAGCTCGGCGTCCCCCGCGAATTCAGCGAGCGACCGCCCGTGCGCGCACACACGCGCAAGCTCGGCCGTGCTCAGGATGTCCCCAAGCAGCTCGTCGTCCTCGCGCAAGCCGGCAAGCAGCGCCTTCTTGTCCGGACCCGAGGGGGAAGCGTGGGTGTCATGTGAAGTCGCGGTCATGAGCGCATCTCCTGTGCAAGCGCGGCGTGTCGCGCGAAGGGGTTGATTCGGTACAGTGCCGTCGCTGCTTCGAAGCGTTGAAAGATGGCGTGGTCGTTGGTGGACTCGCGCGCGCCCTCCAGCAGCTGGAACAGGTTCGAGGAAGTGAAGAAGTCGGACACCGGCGCCACGTCGGCGTGTGTCGCAATGAAGCGGTCGGCCTCCAGCTGGTTGCTGCGTAAGGCCACGAACAACAGGAGCTCGTCGTGACGCAGTGGTTTCATCTCGGCGAGCGTGCACACGTAGTCATAGTAGGCTGCGCTCGATTGACTGCGTCGTCGCCGTTCGTAGCCCTCGAAGCTCGCGTCGAGGCCCTGCTTGCCAGAGAGCCCGGCGTCAATGGCGGCCGAAATGAGCTCGGCGTCGCGGAACGCGTGCGTCATACCGGTGGCAGTGCATTGATCTTTGAACGAGCCCGCGTCGCCGGCCAGGACCCAGCCTGGACCGAACAAGGGGCGCATGTACGCGGCCTGATCTGGCGTGCCGTAGAAGCGCTCTTCGCGCGTGCCCTGCTCCTTGACCATGGCGCCAAGCTCGGGACTCACGTACTCGAGGGCGCGTTGGTGGTTTTCCTTCATGTCGTGTCGGAAGCTCTGAAACCACTCGCCGGGCCCCCAGATCAGCACCATGTTCTGCCCGAAGTTGGTGGGCACGATGGCCGCCGACAGCCGCCCGCGACGGAGAATACGCGCCTCTCCGAGCGAGAAGCCGGAGAAGTAGGACCAGTACGCGAACGTGCATTTCACGCGCTCGTCGTACTTTGGAAGCTTCAGCGCGCGCGCCAGGAACGAATTGCGTCCGTCGGCGCCGATGACGATGCGGGCTCGCTCTTGAAAGGGTGTCCCTTCGCGCGTCCGGCCCGAGACACCGACCACACGATCGCCATCCATGAGCAAGCCATCCGCGGCGCAGCCCTCCCGCACCTCCACGCCCGCGGCGCCCGCCGCATCGACGAGCACCTTGTCCAGCACGCGGCGGCGCACGCCCATGTACGTTTGCACTAGCGCTGTCGCATCACCATGCAGCAGCTCGAACTGCTGCTTGAGCAAGTCGAGCGGAACCTTGCCCCGGAGCTCGATACCCTCGTTGACGAGGACCACGTTGGTGTTCGACGGGGTGACGCGCAGAACTTCGTCGAGCAGCCCCCAGCGGTTCAAATACGAGGCCCCGTGCGGCCAAAGAAAATGGGTGGAGATGACGTCGCTGGGGAAGGTGGCCTTGTCGACGACCAGCACGCGGTATCCCTTGCGCGCCAGAAGCATGGCCGTCGGTGAGCCTGCGCAGCGGCCCCCGATCACGATCGCATCATACATCGGTGTCTCCCGTTCGTTGTGTCACGCGGTCCGACTGGCGCGTGAGGGTTGGCACGTCGAAAGAGCAGACGAACAGCGGCGAGGTCGATCGCTCGGGCGCAAGCGCCCCGGCGCGGATCTGGATCGCAGTGCTCGCTATGTCCCTCGTGGACCCAAACCCGCGCGCGGCGCGCGCTGCGCAGAATAAAACGCACAGCGATACGGATGGGCGGGCCGGTCGGTTACATGGACGCGCCACACGCGGTATGCTC
>DASQDA010000176.1:0-2948 GCA_035634435.1 Polyangiaceae bacterium | reverse complement strand
GCGGCCCGCTCGAGAACGCCGCTTCGTGCGCGAGCGACTGTTCGTGCGGTGACGGGGTCTGCAGCGCAGGCGAAACCGCGTCCTGCCCGGCGGACTGCCGTCTGCAGGTATCGTCGGCCACGCACACGCAGCAGCCGAACTGGGTCACGCCGGCATTTCAGCTGCGCAATGCTGGTAACGATGCCGAAAACCTGTGGGGCAACGTGGTGCGCTACTACTTCACCCAGGAGCCGCCCGGCTCCCTCACGGCCGAGTGCTGGGGCTGCTCCACGGCGTTCGACTTCAGCTTTCACAGCATGCCGGGCGGCGGTTGTGCCGGGGCCACGCACTACCTCGACGTGCGCTTTCGTGAGTCGATTTTCCTCGACCCGGGCGCGAGTAGTGACCCGTTCCGGCTCGCATTTCGCGCGTCGAGCTGGCGCGCCTTCGACCAGACGAACGACTACTCCTATTCGCCGCGGTCGAGCTTCACGCTGAACCCACGAATGACCGCGTACAGTTACGTGGGCGTGCGCATTGCCGGCGAGGAGCCGTGTCCCGGCATCTTCGCGCCGCCCACCATTTTCTGAGCGGGATCCCGACTGAAAGGTGAGTGCTACGAGGCGCTTCGAACCAGAAGCGCCTCGTAGCACGCTGAACGTCTTGGCCGTCTGGCGGCTTCACATTCGCGTCGTTTCAGAGTCTGCCGTCAGGCCCGGGGCACCTCGCGATGGCCGGAGTCGCCAGCGTGCTGAAAGGCCCCCCGACAAAGACCAAGTTGGACCAATCGTTGTAGTCCGTGAGCGTTGTCAGGAAGTGGTCTTGATTGATCTCGTAAGCGACACGGGACTGGATGCTCCCGGAGAAGTTCCAGTCGATGGGAACGTTGCCGCACACACCAGCCGCTTCATTGAGCGAGCTCTCGTTCAGCGTGATGTTCCGCCCGTGCGAGTAGTCCGCCCGACCGTCGCTGAACGAGTCGCAATTGGTGTCGACGCCCCAGAACTGGAATCTGTAGTTCATGAGCGAGTTGTAATTGGGCTTGTTGTTGAGGTCTTCCGCGCCGCCGTGGCGCAAACCGAGGTTGTGGCCCAGCTCGTGGATAATCGTGTTCGTCACGAATGAGTCCGACTGCCAGTCACAGCCGAGGGAAACCACGAGGTCGTCACCGATGATGTCCGCGTAACCGGAGCTGGGGCTGTCGGTGTTGTAATGGTGAACGTGCAAATTGTAGTGGAAGTAGCCCTGGCGGTTGGCAGCGAAGTGGTTGGCCCGGTGTGCTCGCATCTCGGGCCCTGGCGGCTCCGGGTCCGTCAACACCCCGTCGGCATCCGGGACGCGATTGCCTCCCGTGAAGGCCCCTCCCTGCCCGTAGTCATGGATGATCGTGACGCCGGTCGTTCCGTCTGGGTTTCTGACGGGTGAGGCGGCAAACACCGCACTGACCGCCTGGACGACGGTAGGGTTCGGTCGATGGCTGTGCGCAGCGCATCCCCGCGCGTCCTCGAACCAGTCGTGCTCGATCAAGATGTTCTTGCGGAGCGGGTTCGTGCCCATGGCGGGGAGGTTCAAACCTGCCGAAGTGCCGAGCGTCTCGTCCCCATCCGAAAGGGCGTCGCCATCCGTGTCGGCCAGGTCCGGGTTGGTCCCGGTGTTGCTGGTACCCCGAAAGACACCTGTGTTCGTCTCCACACTGTCGGCGAGGCCGTCGTGGTCGCGATCGGCGGCGGGGCTAGAGCCGGCCGTCACGTCGATCCGGTCCACATTGGGCAGGCTAACAGCGTCGATTCCGGTGAGACGAAGCTCGTTGCTGCCGGCCCTGAGCGTCACGCTCACCACGACAGTGTTCCAGGTGGCCCAGGAGCCCGTCCCGGGGAACGAGAGGCTCGGGTTGATGACCGTTCCGTTCAGGCGCAGCTCCCCGCGTCGCGCCGAGGTGGTGCCGTTCGCATACCGAATGCTCACGCTTGCCTGTCCCGCAGCGCTCGCGCTCACGTTCCACTGCACGTAGCTTCCAGCGCGGGCGTTCGCGTTGACGTAGCCGGACCCGGTGTAGCCCGCGTTGACGGTCTCGATCACTGAATCGAAGATCGCCGCCTGCTCAGCCTCGTACGTTGCCGTCCCCGCTGGCGGCGCCTCGTAAGGCGTGAGTTGCGCGCCAGGAATGATCTCCGAGGGCACGTTGCCGGACTGGCCGGGCCGCAGCCAACCCACCGCCAGGTGGTCCGCCCCGCTGCCGTCCTTCATCAGCGCTTCGATGTAGTAGCGCTGTCCCGCAACCAGGTTCACCGGCGCGGACTTCTGGGTCGCGAACTTGTTCCATTCACGACTGTTCGTCCAGGAGGTATGGTGAGCGATGCGACGCTTGCTCGCCGCCGTTGCGTCCGTGCCGAGCGAAAGCTCGCCGTTGTCGTCGCTCGCAATCCAGAAGGTGTAGCTGCCGGTCGTCGGCGCGATCAGTGAGCCCCGGACGCGCACCCCGTAATCGTTGCGAGAGCTCGCTGGCGTCTCGAACTGGGTTAGCGTCCCTGAGCTGCTCGGTGGCGTGGACACGGGTATAGCGCTCACCGCCGTGCCCGGAACAGCAAACCACTGTTCGAACGTGACGGATCCCGGCGCGGCTAACGCCAGCTTGCTTTGCGCGACGTCCTCCCAATCCAGCGTTTCGTCCGCCGTTGCCGCCGAACAGCCCAATACGAGTGCCCCACCAAACGCCGCAATGACGGCGCCCGAAACAATTCCCAATTTCATCGTGACCTCCTAGCTGAGTTGCCTACACGCCCCGCGAGCTCTAGAGCGCGGCCGACGCCCGCAACGCGGCGGCGGCACCCGCACCCCGCGGCAGCCACCGATTCGGCCGAGACCTGCACAATAGCCTTAGAGGCGCGCCAGCCGCGGACCTTCGCGCAAATAGTCGCGCGGGCCTCCACTCCGCTGGGGTCTCCGGCGACTGCCCCCACCCGTCGGTG
>DASQDA010000175.1:0-4096 GCA_035634435.1 Polyangiaceae bacterium | reverse complement strand
CTGACGTCGTCGCCGACGTTGGTGTCGTGCACATGCACGAAGGCGCGCTTGTACATGTCATGAAACAGCAGACGATCGGCGAATTCCGAGCCGTGGCGCAGGAAGGCCTGCACGTACCAGGGCAGCGCCACAGCGGCGATGAGCAATGCGCAACCCACGAGCTCCAGCCGGGCGAAGTCGCGGAAGCGTCGGGCAGCGCACAGCGCGACCGCCACCACCACCAGCGGCAATACCAGCCCTGGGGCGCCTTTCGCAAGGAACGACAGGGCGGCGAAGTACCAGGCTGCCAAGAAATAGAGGCGTTGCACGCGCCGTTCGCCGCGTTTTGCAACGAGCAACCAGCCAAGGGCCGCCGCCCAGAGCACCGCCGACATCGCCGGCTGAATCACGCTGGCGGCCTCGGTCATGAAGCAGTCGTCGTTGCCCGGTAGACCGCAATTGCCAGGCGAGCCCGCCAGAAACACGTCCCATTGCAAGCGAAATCCCCGCGAAGGAGCCTCGAGGAAAAGCGGCAGGTTGCGCGACAGCAGATACAAAATCTGCGGTACGGCGCTCATCAGCACGAGCCCCAGCACGACGTGCACGAGTGACAGCGTCCAGCGCCGACCCAGCAGCGACACGGCGTAGCCGCGCGCCTTGCGCTCCGGGTCGCAGCTCAACCCTAGCAGCACCAGGGCCAGCGCAGCGGTCAAGCAGGCGACGTACGGCATGTCCGTCATGCTCTGATGAGCGATGAAGAACCAGTAAGGCGAGGTGAGCAACACCAGACCGCCCAAAAGTCCCGCGCCGCGCCCGGCCACGTGCGCGACCGCCTTGTAAGCCAGGTACGTTGCCAGCAGCGCGAGCACCATCGTGGGCCAGCGCACCGCCCATTCGGGTTGCGGGAAGCGGCCCTGGGCCACGCTGCCGAGCATTGCATCGGGTTGGTAGCGGACGCCGAAGAGCAGGAAGGCGAGCCCCTGTAGCCAGAACGCCAATGCCGGTTTCGACCAGAACCAGCCCTCCTGTGCCCACCACAGCGAGATCCAGTCGTGGCGCGCCAGCATCTCGCGCGAAACCTCGCCGTAGTGCGTCTCCCACGGATCGATCAGCGAGTAGCTGCCCAGCAGCGGCACGTACAAAAGGATCGCCAGCAGCAGCAGCCAAAAGCCATGACGCTCGCGCAGCCGGCGGCGCGGGTGCTCGTCGTCATCGAACACTCCGAGCCCACGCACGAGCGCGTAGCCGCTCAGCAGCAGGGCCACGGAGGCGGAGGTCACCAGCACCGCTGCCGAGAAAATCGGCCAGGGCAAGACGCCGGCAACGGCTGCACGCAGCGAGGCTACGAGCGCGCCACAAGAGACAAGAGCCAGCAGCAGGGGCCGGAGCAGGTGGTGCCGTCGGACCAGCCGCGTAGCAGGCACGACCCGGTCGTCGAACGTGCCGAGCGCATCCAGGAGACCCACACACGCGATCAGCAGAGCAACGAGGGCCACGGGTAGGCCGAGCTCGAAGCGGCGGTCGGCCGCCATCGACAGGAAGACGACGAGGAGCGCTGGCAACGTCCAGAGCAGCGCTGCCGGGCGCAGGGCGTTGCCAGCGGCTTCTCGCCGCCGCTCCTCGAAGGCGGGCCCGGTGTCCAGGTGCGCCGCTCGGTCATCGGCCTCGGCTGCGGAGTGCTCGGGATCGGCCGGCATGAGCCACGCTGTCGTAAAGCAGGGCTCGGGGCCCCGCAAGCAGCCAGTCGCTGCGAGCCCGGTTGGTCGCCCGCGTCACGGGGGTTGCCCCGCGCGCTTGCCTCAGCCGTCAGTCGCTGGCGACGACGCGGTTGCGCCCGCTGCGCTTGGCGACGTAGAGCCGAGCGTCCGCGACGCTGATCAAGGTCTCCGGTTTCACATCGTGATCGCTACCCAGCGTCGAGCAGCCGACGCTGATCGTGACCCGCACTTCGCCCCGATCGGTCACGACGCGGAGGCCCTCGATGCTCGCGCGCAGGCGCTCGCCCAGGCTTGCGGCGCCAGACAGGCCGTTGCCGCGCAGGATCAGCACGAACTCCTCCCCGCCGTAACGTGCGAAGACGTCTTCGTTGCGCACCAGCTTGGCCATGGTACGCGCAATCTGAATCAACACTTCGTCGCCCGCCGGATGCCCGTAGGTGTCGTTCACGTTCTTGAAGTGATCCACGTCGAACAGCACGACGGACAGCTCCGTCTTGTGACGCCGCGCGAAGCTGAGCTCCGAGCGCAGCTGCGTGTCGAAGTAGTCTCGGTTGTGCGCACCGGTTAGCGCATCCGTGACGCTGGCCTCGAATAGCTGACGCAGCAGCGCCTCTTGTCCGCCATCGGTTAGCGTGTAGCGAAAGGCGGCGGCCGGTCCGAACTGGACGGTCTCTCCGTCGCGGAGCATGTGGCGATGCACGCGTACGCCGCTGATGAAGGTGCCGTTGGCGCTGCCCGCATCTTCCACCACGTAATTGCTGCCGACAGGGATGAAGAGCGCGTGCTTGCGACTGACTCCGTCGTCGCACACGAAAATCTCGCAGTCCTGCGCGCGGCCGACCCGGCAGGGCTCGGGTGGCAGCCGCGTGACCTGACCGAGAGCTGCGCCGTTGACGCGCACGAGCAGATGACGATCCTTCGTCTGATCACGAACGAGCTTGCCCATGCTCGGGAGGTTGACGATAGCCGTGCGCTCTTCGCCGCTCTCCTCCGCCAGCGCGGTGGGGAAGCTGAGTGAATCGGGATCCTTGGGCGTCAACGCTGCCTCAACTACGAAGCTAGCTGGCTTGCACCCGGCGGCAAGGGGAAGCTCGCCTGCAGGTCGCGAGGCTGCTTATCGCACCTTTCGCGCTCGCGACTCATCGGACAATCGGCGCCGCCTGGCGCGTGCGGGGTCGCGCATGCTCGGCCGACGGCCCTAGGTGCGACGAGCGCCGGCTCACGCGCTGGAACGCCGTTGATGACGCGCGGTCCGGTTCTGCGTACTAGGCTCGGCGATCGTCATGAAATCCGCGAGCTCTGCTGCTTCGTTCCTGCAGGTGGTGCTGCTTTCGTGCGTGTCAGCGCCTGCTGCTGCTCAGGAGTACACGCATCGCAGCTTCCTCGTTCCGGAGGGTTCCTTCGAGATAACCGGCGAGCCAGCGCGGCCGCAGATGCTGCGGTTCAACGCTTCCGACGGCCGCCTGGGGGAGCCGGTGCACCTGGCGCCCCATTTCTACTGGGGCATCTCCAACCGCGTCACTCTCGGCATCACGCACCGGGAAGGCCTGTGCCTCAACGCTTGTGCCGAGCGCCCCTACAAGGACGCAGGCTTTGCTCTACTCGTGAATCTGTCGCGCTCGCCCGACGTGGAGCTGAACCTCGATACGGGCGTGCAAGCGCGACGCTTCAGCCCGTTCCTGCTAGGCTTTCGCGCGGGTCTTCTTGGCCGCGTCACCTTCGGCTCTACGGCCCTGGTGTTCAATCCCACGCTGTATGCCGGGCTCACCGAGCGTGGCCACCCCAATCGAGAAGAGCTGGTGCTGCCCTTCTGGCTCTATTTTCAGGCTTCGCAGCGGGTCGTTCCCTTCGTGGGCGCCATGCTCGTCGGACCCTGGCACGATTTCGGCAACGCCTACGCCGTGCCGGTCGAGGCCGGCATGCTGTTCGAGGTCGGCGCTGCCGTCGATCTGGGCTTCTATTTTCGCTTCGACAACCTGCTCGGTCACGCCGGCAATCCGGACTCGCGCGAGCTCGGCTTGCTCGGGCGTTTCCGTTTTTGACGTGCTCAGGGCGAAAGCTCGTCGGCCAGGCTTTGCGCGTGCTGCAGCTGCTGCTTCTGACGGCGTAACAGCTCGAGCTGTGCCGAGGCCTCGGCAACCACACTGGCCGGGGCGTTCGATGCAAAGCTCGGATTGGCCAGGCGCTTCTCCAGGACCGCGATGTCCTTGTCGCCCTTCTTCAAGCGGCGCTCGATACGGTCGCGCTCTTTACCCGCATCCACCAACCCGCGCAGCCCAACCAGCACTTCTACATCCCCTGCGACGCTGACCACCGCCCAGAGCGGCCGTGGCGCCCCCGTCTGGGTGACGGCGGGCGCACCATCACTGCCTACGAGCGACTGGATAATGCGGGCGTGC